>JANWWA010000004.1 GCA_025056565.1 Chloroherpetonaceae bacterium
TGTGGCGGCGGATTTGTTCAATCATCCAGTGGTCTTGGTTTCGCGCGGCGATTTCGTTGAGATAGATGGCGGTTTCAATCGCTTCGAGTTGGCAGAAAAAGAGTTTCTTTTCGCGCTCTGGATTTGTCCAGTAGTGGAGCAAGCGTCTCGTAACGCGCGTTGCGCCTTGATAGCCGCCTTCGCGCCACTGTTTGACGCGCTTGCGCGCTTGATTGATGAAGGTATTTTCCTTGATGCGATCCAGCGTCCACTCAGTATCGAAGGTAAGTTGATTTTTGTTTCTCGCTTTTGCGCGCGCAATAGGCACGAAGTAGATGCTTTGGCGACGCCCTTCGACGATGTCATTGGTAATGCCTGTGCGCTCGAACTTAAAGTGGCGCCGTGGCTCTTCGTAGGGCGAATTGATGATTGGATTTTCAATGATGGCGTCAGGCATTTTTTGGGAGCAATATTGTTCGGAAATCTAAGAAATCGCAACCAATCAAGGCGAAAAGAAGTCAAGCAAGCGAGCTTCTTGAGCTTCCCAGTTTAGCACCTTGCGTGCCTGCTGGCAATTGTGGCGGTAATGTTCTATCTTGCTCTGGAGCGTGATGACGGCTTCAGCAAGGGATTTTTCATCAGCCGTTGCAGGCACGGCAAGACCAACTTTGTGCTGCTCTACAATCTCTTTCATTGCGGGTAGGTCGGTTGTCAGCACGGGCACGCCTGCCATTACATACTCAAAGAGCTTATTCGGCAGTGCCAGTTGGTAGCTTTCGGAGAGCGGTTCAATGAGTGCAACACCAATATCAGCCGAGGCCGTCAGGGGCAGCAGCTCTTGATAGGGCACGCGTCCTATTGCAAAAGCACGTCGATGGTAGTGGCGGGCAGCAATCGCTTGTTGAAGGTCGCCAAGTTTGTCGCCAGCTCCAATAAAGACCGCCACGAATCGGCTGTCCAGCCAAGCTAGCATATCCAGCATTTTCCAAATCCCTCTGCCATCGGTAATCACGCCTTGATAGAGCAAGATAATTGCCTCATCAGGCAAACCAAGCTGTTGCCTCAGCGATGAATTAGGCGAATAGGCACAGTAGCGGGGGTAGTTGAAAATCGTCTCGGGCAGAGCAATGTGGTAGCGCTGACGCAAGGCTTCTGAGTCACGAAAGCCAGATGTGAAGACTTTAGCTTTGCGAATACAGTGTGCCTCAATTGCTGCCCAGATGCGCTGCCGAAGGGGCTTATGAGAAAGTTGCGCTAAGGCAAAAAAAAGCTCACGCGAGTCGTAGTAAAGCGGAGCACACTGCTGCTGTGCTACCCAGTAAGCCAGCGGAAGTGAAAAGACATCTTCAGCACAATAAAACTTCGCCTTGATGCGCCGCACAGCAGGGAGCATCGTGCAGTAGAAGCGAAGGAATTTAAGAGCGCCACGCAAACGAGGGTTTAATGCCTGCGAGCGTACCTCGCAGTGCTCAAACACAAAGGTTTCAGGCTGCTCCGAAATTTGAAGCAGCACAAGCCGCTCATACTTCTGGGAAAGCGAGCGAAGAAGGTTTAAAAGGCGCGAATCATAGCGCACGTCGCCAAAGAAAAGAAAGCAGCCGTCGAAAAGCTCCAACTGGGAAGCGCAGCGCATGTGAGTTAGTCTGCAGACAATTTTCCGCTAAGCACCAGCGCCAGTATGCCAGCGCCTACGGCGATGCGATAAATGATGAAAATCGCCGTTGAGTTTTTCCGAAGATAGCCCAGTAGAAGTGCAATCGAGGCATAGCCAACCACACCCGACACAAGTGTAGCGGTCAGCAATGCGAGCACATGTTCCTGTGAGGCAAGCAAGGCTTCACGCGATTTGATCAGCTGGAAGATGCCCGCCGCAAACACAGACGGCAAAGAAAGTAAGAAGGAAAAACGTGCCGCCGCCTCACGCTCCAAGCCTAAGAGCAATCCGCTCGTGATGGTCACGCCTGAACGAGAGGCACCTGGAATAAGCGCCAAACACTGAGCAAATCCAACTGTTAGGCTTTCAAACCAGCTAATGTCTGCAATGGATTTTAGCTTCTCTTTGCGCATTAAGCGCTGCTGCAATTGATACTCTGCCAGCGTAAGCAGAAGCGCAAGCCCAATCATCGCAGCGGCAATCACGTAGAGCGAGCGCAAAGTGGTCTCAATAGCTTGCTTGAAAAGCACCCCTGCAACCACAATCGGAAGGGTGCCCGCCACAATCATCCACCCCATTTTGGCGTCAGGTTCACCAAGTGGATTACCTGCTAAGGTGGCTTTTAGCGTAGCCTGAGAGATGCGTGCAATGTCTTGATAAAAGTAAGTCAGTACGGCAGCAAGCGTGCCAATTTGAATGACCGCCGTAAAAGCTGCACCTGGGTCGTCCCAGCCCAAAAGCGCAGGCACAATGCGCAAATGCGCCGTGCTACTAATAGGCAAAAATTCTGTCAGACCCTGCACAATGCCAAGAATGACCGCTTGAAGAATGCTCATCTGCAATGTGGTCGGTTGGAATGGTTAAAACACGCGAATGGTAACATACCGACTTGGATTTCGGCGTAGGTCATTGAGCAAGGAATCCAGCGAAGCCGCAGTGCTGCTTAGGTTTCGATACAATGCCGCATCGTTGGTGAGTTTGCCTAAGGTGCCATTCGGATTTTCAAGGCGCGTGAGCAGTGTATCCAAACGTTGCACCACACTGCTAAGGTGGTGGTAAAATGAATCATCGACCAAGAACTTGCCCAGTGTGCCATCGCCTCGTTTAAGCAAGTGAGAGACTTCATTGAGGTTGCGGGTAATGCTCTCCACATTATCCGCCAGCGAGTGGTCGTTGAGCAAGCGCGGCACAAGACCCTTGCCTTGTGTAAGGGCAGCAGTGGCTTGCTCCAGATGAGCTACGGTTTGCGTAAGTCGATTTAGCAAGTCCTCTGAGGTCAGAAGTTTGCCAAGTGTGCCTTCACCCCGATTGAGTTTGGCCAGCAGTGCATTGACGCTGTCGACGGCGTGATGCACCGACGCCAGCACAGCTTCTAAGCCTTCCGCAGGTTCGTAGTCGAGGTAACTGCCGGGAGCAAGTGGGCGACCGCGTCCAGGAATAACTGCAACCAGTTTATCGCCCAGAATGCCGCGCCCAACTATCGTGGCTTTTGAGCCTTCCCGAAAAAGATAGGCATACTCTTGATTAACCAGTAGAGTAATCTCGACTCCAATTGTTGTGTCATTGGGTGTCGCAAAGTCCAGTGAGAGTACCGTACCAACCTTTTTGCCAGCGACCGAAACTAAATTGTTTTCCGCTAAGCCAGTGATGTCGGGCACAAGCACCTTGTAGGTAACTTTCTTTGAGAGGGCGCTCGTGTTTTTGCCAATGACCAGTGCTAAGATGCCCATAATTGCAACTCCCAGCACAAACAAAATTCCTGTGCGCACATCTCGCCAGCGTACGCCCTCAGAGGTCAATGCACTTTTTGCCGTTTCCGCCATATTCAGATTATACTTCTGCGTTGGAGAGGAACGAGGTAATAAACGGGTGCGACACTTCGCTCATTTTTTCGGGCGGCCCAGTGTAGATAATCTCGCCGCCGTAGAGCACCGATACCATATCGGCTACACCGAAAACATCCGTAATAATGTGCGTAACCATGACGGCGCCTAGACCGATTTCCTCTTTTAGGCGCTTGATAAAGTCGAGAATTTTCTTGGAGCTAATAGGGTCTAAGCCAGCGGTCGGCTCATCGAGCAAAATAAATTCAGGGTGAAAAATGAGTGCGCGACCAATTGCCACACGCTTTTTCATTCCACCAGAAAGATTTTCAGGCAAAGCATTCTCGTAACCTTCAAGACCAGCAAACTTAATTTGTTCCTTGATACGGCGCTGCACTTCTTCTTCGGGTAGGTTGAGGTTTTCTCGCAAAAAAAAGCCTAAGTTTTCGCTCACCGTTAGGGAGTCGAAGAGAGCATTGCCTTGAAAAACCACCCCCATTTTTCGGCGAATTGGAAAGAGCTGCGTTTCCGTAAGTCGACTAATTTCCATCCCATCAACATAAATCTCACCCGAAGTCGGCTTGATTAGCCCTAACATCAGCTTAAGAATTGTGCTTTTGCCCACACCTGATGGCCCGAGAATCATATGTATGGTGCGGTCTTCAAAAGTGAGAGAAATGTTTTTAAGAATTTCCCGCGAGCCATATCGGAGTGAGACATTTCTAAACTCAATCATCGTGCCAGTGTGTGTGGTTATAGAATCTCAAAAACTAGCTTTGAAATGTAGAAGTTAAATACCATCACTAAGCCGCAGGAGACCACGATGCCTTTAATCGTGGAATTGCCGACACCGACTGTGCCACCCTGCGCAGAAAAGCCATTAAAGCACGTAACCAGCGTCATCAAGGTGGCAAAAACAGGCGGCTTTAGGAAGCCCACATAGAAGTCTTTTGGCACAAGGTAGTTCATTACAGGATTCCAGTAGAAAGCAGGGTCTAAGCTATGGTATCCGATAGCCATAAAGGCGCCTGCAAGCAAACCTGCGGCATCGCAAAGCGCAGTGAGCGGCGGAAACATGATCAGGGCAGCGACAAGGCGCGGCACGACCAGCTTAGCAATTGGGTCAGTGCCAAATGCGCGCAATGCATCAATTTGCTCAGAAATTTTCATTGCGCCGAGTTCTGAGCCATTGCGTGCACCCACACGCGCTGAGAGCATAATGCCTGTGAGAAGCGGCCCTAACTCGCGAATGATAGAAAAAGCAGTCGTGCGACCAATTAAGCCTTTCGCCCCAAATTCAGTCAAGATGTTGCCAATCTCAAATGTCAGAAGCCCGCCGATTGAGACAGCACTCACCATCACAATCGGTAGCGATTCTGTGCCGCTCACATACATTTGATACATCACGTCTTTCCAGTATCGTTTTGTAGCGCCTAACGCACCAAACGTGCGAAGAGAAAATTCAAAGAATTCCTGCATCGTTAGAAAAAAGATCTTGAGGCGCTCACTGAGTTCAGTTGCGTAGCTCGTAGCAGAGTATGGCATAACTAAGTTGTGCTTTTAAGCAAAGAAAATACAGATTTCTCTTCAATGCACGGAGAGACTGCAGAAGAAATGAACGAGGCTGCAGTATCACAGCGACTTTCTGGCAAAGTATGCGTAAATTGAAATAGTTGAGCAGATGAGTAACCAAAGTAACAAATGTATAGCGAGCAAAAGTGGGAAGCATCCGAAGCAAAAACACGCTTCGCTAAAGCGTTCCCGGGCTTAGAATGGGACACGACGCAGGCAAGCTGCAAAACTATGCAGGCAACTTTCGCGCTGCCTTCTAACGGGGTTAGATTAATCCTTTTTACTGACCATACCTTTCGTCTCGAGCCACTGGATATGAATGATGTGAAAGGCTTGCTGACAGCGCTGCGTGAGGCACGCCCACATCTGGAGCCGCTATACCCCGACGCATTTCGGCAGCTTGATGAACTGATAGCACACGATGCGGAGATTGCGCGCTTGTCGAAAATGGAAAAGTTGCTTGGCGCAATTGTCAACAACAGCCTCGAGATTCCAGCTTTGCCAGAGCTGGTGCAGCGACAACTTCAAGACAGTTCTTGCTTGCCTGCCCATTCGCTGGCAGGTCATGCCAAACTTAAAGCAGAGCGTGTCCTAAATGCGATTCGCAACCTGCTTCCAACGACACCAGAACTCTATGAGGAAATTCCAAAGGTCTTGAACGGCACAAGCACCTTAGTGCGATGCGATGCAATGAAATCGCTTCAGCGTAAGCTCTCCACTGCGCCTAATCCAAGAACTATGTGACTTGTTCTAACCTAAACGAGTATGCGATTAGCCGTAAATATTGACCACATCGCCACACTACGCAATGCACGCCGAGAAGCAGAGCCAGACCCAGTCTATGCGGCAGTGCTCGCTGAGCTGGCGGGTGCATCGGGCATCGTTTGCCATCTGCGAGAAGACCGTCGACACATTCAAGATGATGACCTAAGGCGACTGCGCGAGACCATCAAGACCAAGCTCGATCTCGAGATGGCGGCAACCGAAGAAATGAAACGCATTGCTATCAAGACCAAGCCTGAGCTGGTAACGCTGGTGCCAGAAAAACGGGAGGAACTGACCACTGAAGGTGGCCTTGATGTCAAAAAGCACCGTGCGCTGTTAGCCTCGTTCATTGAGGAGCTGGCGGCACACCAAATTCCGACTTCGCTATTTATTGAACCAGAACCTGAAACGGTAGAACTGTCCAAATCCTTAGGCGCAACATATGTAGAATTGCATACGGGAAAATTTTCACGCCTAAGAGATGAGCGCGACATCATTGAGGAACTGTCACGCTTACGAAAAGCGGCTGAACTTGGCAGAAGTCTTGGACTGCGTGTGGTCGCAGGACATGGTTTGAACTATCGTAACATTGTGCACTTTGCAACGCTCTCCGATGTGATTGAGGAAGTCAGTATCGGACACGCTATTGTTGCCCGCGCAGCACTGGTAGGCATCACGGAAGCCGTGCGAGAAATGCTGAATTTGATACGCAGCATAAACCGTGCGCCACTTGCCTTAGAAGGCAGTTACATCAAATACCGAAGTGAAAATGAATCTTGACTTTATGCGAGAAGCGATTGCACTCTCGCTCGAGAATGTGCGCGCTGGCAGAGGAGGCCCTTTCGCTGCAGTGATTGTAAAGGACGGCAAAATAATTGCTCGAGGCACAAACTTGGTAACCTCGACCAACGACCCCACTGCGCACGCAGAAATCGTGGCAATTCGTGAAGCCTGCAGGCAAATTGGGCATTTTCACTTAACGGACTGTGAGATTTATACTTCTTGCGAGCCTTGCCCAATGTGTCTAGCAGCGATATACTGGGCACGCCTGCGCAAAATCTACTACGCAAATACACGCAGCGATGCAGCGGCTATTGGCTTTGATGATGAATTGCTCTACCGAGAAATAGCAATGCCGCATGCACAGCGCGCCATGCCAATGGAGCAAATATGGCTCCACGATGCGCAAGAGGCCTTGAGATTGTGGAAAACGAAAGATGATAAAGTTCCATACTGAACAAATCACACTAGTACTGGCAACCAGAAACCGTGACAAGGCGCAAGAAATCAGGCAGAAGTTGCAAACAATGCAGTTGCCACTGGTGGTGATGAGCCTCGATGAGCTCGAGCGGAGCGGTTTCGTTTTGCGTGAAGTGGAAGAGACTGAACCGACACTGGAAGGCAATGCCTGCAAAAAAGCCAGAGAAACATTCCGAATACTCAGCGAGCAAGGTGCTGAAAATTTCATCGCCTTAGCCGACGACACAGGGCTGGAAGTAGCGGCGTTAGGCGGAGCTCCTGGAGTGTATTCTGCACGCTATGCTGAAGCGGAGCTTGGACGGAGACCAACCTACGCAGAGAATGTAGAAAAGCTCTTGCGTCAGATGCAAACCCACTCTAACCGCGCTGCTCGATTCCGCACCGTGATAGCATTAGTAGGCATAGTGCAGGCTAGCAATGAGCAGCTGCCGTTACAGATCGAACACTGGGTTGAAGGAATGGTGGAAGGGCAAATTACCCATCAGCCACATGGCACAAACGGGTTTGGCTACGACCCAATTTTTGAAGTGCAGTCGCTGGGCAAAACTTTTGCAGAACTCTCTCTCGAGGAGAAAAATCGCATCAGCCACCGCGCCCTTGCGCTTGAGAAAGCGTGCCTATATCTTCAAAATTTGTTTGCAGGTAACTCGAGAACGCAATCTTACGCAACTCATTCAACAAAGCCACAGAGATATGAGCCAACTAAGCTCCGCTCAAGTTGATGCCCTTGCCGCAGTAAAACACAACTTGCTGGCATCGGTGTCGGATGAGGCGGTTTATGTCTCTATTCTCAAAAAACTCAGTGCCAAAGAGCTGAAACATCTGCAAGAATTTTTTTGGGATTTCATTATCAATGAATCGCAGCAAGCACCAACAAAGCGCACGCGTGCGGATATTCTTGCTCTGCTTGAGCCAACCAGCAAGTATCAGCAACGGGCGCGCTGTCAAGAACCGCTGGGATACTGTACAATTTCAATGTGCGTGCGCATCAATCCCGCATGTGCCGTTACACGCATTTCTGGCATTTTGACAGCCATTCGACCGCTGCTGCAAACATTAGTCAAAGAGCGCCCTGAACTCTTATCGCGGTTCCCTGCTGCGCCAACTGCTGCAGAAGAGGTCATTCTGGTCACAGAGCGACGCAAGTCCGTCAAAGAAGGCTTGCCAAAGCGCCTTGCAGAGGCAGAAACGCTCTCAGACGACTACAAAAGCAAATTTGCGCGCTACAAAGAGCGGCTCTGGTCAATGATTGAATCCGACGGCTTAGACTATGCGCTGATTATGACAGAACAAGGCACAATCTTGCAAATTGCAACCACGAAAAAGTATGACTTCGAGCGGATTGCAGATGTGATTGCCGATGAAATCTTCTGGGTGAAGGAACAGGGCAGCGCACTGAATTTTGCCAGCTTGCTAACCGTTACCAAAGAATTTGAGCGCGGTGTGCTGGCGATTCGGGCACTAGGAAATCGATTGTATCTGGTCGGCGCATCAGAAACGGTCCTGCCTGCAAAAATTCATAGCCTAATCTGCCGTTTGGGGAGCGAACTGAGCAAAGAAATCAATGCGGCATTGGTGGCAAAGACTTAACTGCCTTTTCTGGCAGCCTGCAATTTCTGTGCAATGCCGATGGCAATCATCAGATTGCTCGCAGTAAGCAGACTTTCCGCAAAACCGTGCAGAAGGTCGTCGTGCGTAAGTGTGGGGTAACCACGCACATTGGTCGCATAATGGGTACAGACAATCGTTACCACCACAAAAACCAGAACAAACCAAAAACCAAAGACGGTCAGCCCTGAAAAAACAGTTTTGTCCTTGCGATAAAGCCAGAGCAATGAAACTAAAAAAATAAAATACACAAGGCTCGAGAGCTGAAAAGCCGCATTGATGAGCGTGTCTTTGAAACTTTTGTTGGGAAATATCTCCGCAGCGTTAGGCGAAAGGTGTAGCATGACGATGCCAAACAAGCAGGCTAGTGCCGTGCGTGCGGACGAATTGAAGCGAATGATATTCAGTGAAGCGTAAAGCAAGCAAATGCTTCCTACCAAATTCACGACTTTCGATGCATCAAGCCAAAACTCGACGGAGTCGGTGGTAAGGTGATAGATAATGACGCATAATCCACCTGTCCAGTGCGGAAGCATCAGCCATGCAAACTGCTCAATATCTTTTCGCCCGACTGCTTTGCCGTATCGATGTAGCAGAACTGCTGCAGCGAGCCACTCTACCATTGAGGAAATGTGAACCACCCAAGTTGGGAACGACAGTAGCACTGCAACTTCTCCTTTTCACTCAAAGGTATAGGAGTGCAAACAATCGTGCAAATGCGCTATGGATTTGGACAACGCAATGCTGCGGTCGAGAAGTTGGTGTCTAATGTAAGCTCTTTTTCATAGAGGTGCCAGAGTTTTTGGCAAGGGAAAGTTTCTTCATAGAGCGCTTTGCCAATGACAACTGAATCGACACCAAGCGGGCGCAATTCGTTCAGCGCAATAAAATCTTTGTAGGACGAAACACCACCTGAGGCAGTAATTCGCAGATGCGTTTTTTCAGCAAAATTGCGAAGTGCATCTAAGCCCACTCCAGAGAGCATTCCATCTTTGGAGATGTCCGTATAAATCACGCGCTCCACACCTAAATCTTTCATTCTAAGCCCTAACTCGACATCGGTCATCGGAGCGCCATCCGTCCAGCCGCTCACCTTTGGCACCCCATCTTTGGCATCAATGCCCACCACAATTTTCTTTGCGCCGAATTCTTTGATTAGTGCTTCAACCAGTTGAGGGTTAGTAACAGCAGCAGAGCCAATGATAAGGCGACAGACACCGATGTTGAGGTAGCGCTCGGCATCGTGCATCGTGCGAATGCCGCCACCGACTTCTACGGGAATATCAACTGTTTCTACAATAGCACGAATTGTCTCAAAATTTTGTGGAGAGCCTTTCAGAGCGCCGTCAAGGTCGACAAGATGCAGCATCTTGGCGTTTTGCTTGCGCCAGATGATTGCCATGTCGCAGGGTCTATCGAGGTAAATTTTCTCGCGCGAAAAGTCGCCCTGTGAGAGCCGAACACACTTTTGGTTGCGAATGTCAATCGCTGGAATAATGAGCATAATGCGCCTCCAAGTCACTGTATTTCACCACACTGCTAATGCGTCCATATACTTCTTTCGTCAAAGCTGGGCAAAATTCTTCAGGATTCTTAACCCCGTCTCACCTGACTTTTCTGGGTGAAACTGAACAGCAAAGATACTGTTTTTTTCAATTGCGGCTGTAAATCGCTGCCCTGCGTAGTATGCCTCTGCCGCTGTGCCCACTTCAGGGACACAGTAGTATGAGTGCACAAAGTAGACAAATGCACCTTCGTCAATACCTTTGAAGAGTAAAGCATCACGGCGAATGAAGTCAAGGCTATTCCAGCCAATTTGTGGCACTTTGTCTTTCGTATCATCAAACCGTTTGACCTTGCCAGCAATCACATTTAGACCTTGATGCTGACCCATCTCTTCACTTTCAGTTAGCAAAAGCTGCATACCAAGACAGATACCCAAAAGCGGTTTGCCTTTGTCAAGGTGCTCGCCAATTGCTTCAGCAAACTTGTGTTGACGCACCGCCTCGATTGCTTTCCCAAAGGCACCGACGCCCGGTAAAATGAGCTTATCAGCTCTTGCCACATCGCTGGCACGGTCGGCAAAGCGCACAGGAATACCCAAAAATTCAAAGGCTTTTGCAACGGAGCGCAAGTTACTGGCGCCGTAGTCAATAATTGAAATCATTCGCTAGGCTCGCTGAAAAAATTTGCCCGGCAATTGCTTGACGCACTGTTTGACTTCCAGCTCGAAGAGCACCACCAGCAGGTCTGAAACATCAAGCCCTGAAGCTTCGCAGAGGTCGTCAATATGCATCGGTGTATTCGAAAGCAAGGCATAAACTTGTGCTTCCTCAGGCGAAAGGTCAAGCGGGAGTGTGGCGGTTGCAGCAGGCACAGTGGTCGGATGCGACGGCACAAGCTCTGACAAGACATCTTCGGCACTCAGAACAAGCTTGGCATGACTGTCACGAATCAGGGCATTGGTACCGTTGGATTTGCGCGAGAAAATGCTTCCTGGCACAGCGAAGACTTCACGGTTTTGTTCTAGTGCATACTTTGCAGTAATCATTGCCCCGCCTTTGATGTCTGACTCGACGATAATGACTCCATGCGAAAGCCCCGAGATGATGCGGTTGCGTTTCGGGAAATTTTCTGCAACGGGTGCAGTGCCCATCCACTCCTCTGAGAGAATCGCACCCTGCTCAATGATTCTGGGATAGAGCTTGCCGCGAGGGTCGGTATAAATAGTATCAACGCCAGAGCCCAAGACCGCTACGGTGCGCAGGCCGCTCTCCAGCGCCGTCTGGTGCGCCACCATATCGATTCCAAATGCCAAGCCGCTGACAATCTCTGCTCGTGTGGCAGCTAAAGCGCTCACGAATTTACGCGTAGCATTTCTGCCATATTCCGTAGGGTGGCGCGTGCCGACTACGGCAACACGCAGTGCATCAGGCGTCAGGTTGCCTCTCACGAAAAGGTAAGGCGGCGCATCGTAAGTTTCTTTCAGAATGGTAGGGTAATCAGCGTCCCAAAATGTGAGAATGGCCGCACCAAGTTTCTGGCAGCGCTCCAGTTGGGCTTCGGCAGCAGCTTTGGCTTGCGCAAAAGCAGGGCCATGAAGGTATGCGTAAAGTATGTCAGCAAGGCGCGCGCCAATGCCTGAAATGCGTTGCAGTTCCATTCTCGAAGCAGCACAAATGCGCTGCGGTGTGCCAAATGCAGAAACCAGTGCCCGCAACCGTACAGCTCCAATTGAGGGCGCCTTAGACAGCGCAAGCAAGGTGATGAGAAAATCTGCATCACTTGACATTAACTGTAGAGGAGCCATTTACAGTTGTCTCTGCAGCTCGAGTGCGTCGAGCTTGCCATGCGATGACGGCTGACACGACGAACATCACTGCCAGCACCACATTTGCCCCAACTGAGAGCACTTTGCCTATCTCAAACGCACGCGACTCATACACCAAACGAATTTCGTGCTGACCTTTCGGCACGAAGATGCCTCTAAATGCATAGTTTGTTTTGTAAATCTCCGTTTCTACGCCATCAATGTAGCACTTCCAAGCAGGATAGTAGATTTCGCTAAGAAAGAGAAAATGCGTTCCAGTGGTGTTTGTTCTAAGAGTAATGTCTTGCAAGCGATATTGCACAATTTCAACCTTTGCCGTGCTGTCGGCTGGCTCATATAAGGGCACAGCTTTCTCAATAAAAGCTTTCTCACGGGCATTAAAGTCGCGTGCTACAATGTGGCGCAAGATATTTACGGCGGAGTCTTGTGCGACCTCTTTTACAAACCACATTCGTGGCGTTGGGTTTTCGCGCTGCAACACGAAGGCACTGCCGTTGAAAACAGGCTTAAACTCTACCACCGAGTAGGGCGTGCTGGAGACAATATACTTGATATTCAGCAGGTCCATCATTACGGAGTTGATAAAGAAGAAAGGTGTCTCTGTCGAGCCCATGCCAACGGTTTCAATCAAGTCTTGGTAGAGACGAAGTTTTGCGCCTTGGTAGCCGCCTACGGTTTCCATCTTGAAGTAAGCCAGCCAGTTGGCTTCTTTATCAAAATCGTGCGGGTTGATGCGGAACTTACTTTTGTCTTGCTCCAAAAACTCAATGAAGTCAGGTTTGGCGAAGAAGGCTTTTTGCTCTTGTGGCTCCTTAAGCTCTTTCAGTAAAGGGCTGCTGGCACGCCAAAGATCGAGCGTCGTGACGGCAGCGACCAGCGGCACAAAGACTGCCACAGGCAACCGACGGCGCACAAAAAAGTATCCACTGCCAAACACTGCGCTTACGAAGAGCAGCGACAGCACAAGGTCAGTCTGCGTATTTTCAAACAAGCGATACTCGGCAGCCATACGCTCAACCACGCCCGGAATGAGCGGATTTTGCTTAATAAGCATTTGTCCTTTGGGACTAGACGCATACTCCTTGATATATTGACTGCGGCAGCCTGAAAAGCCCACAATCGCTAAAAAAAGTAAGCCGACAACTCCAAAGGTGCTGTATCGGAAAATCTTGATGGGTAGCTCAGGCTGCGCTTGGCGCATCTCGTAAAGCGCTTTGATGCCATAACCAGCCAGAATACACGCTGCGGTTTGCAGCAAAATGAGAATCATCGAAGGAGCGCGGAATTTGTTGAAGAACGGGAAGTAATAAAAAAGCGGGTCGAAAAGAATTGGGAGGTATTTGCCGAAAGAGATAAAAAGCGAAAGCGTGCCAATCACAGCAAGGGCCTGCACAAAGTGGTCGCGTCGGTAATAGACAAGCCCCAAAATGGCTAGTGCAATGATGACCGCACCGAAGAATTGTGGACAAGCTGTGAAAGGCTGCGGCCCCCAATAGGTATAGTTGCCGTAGCCGTAGTAAGACGGAATAAAGAAGGTGATGACTTCACTAACGCCGAATGACCAATTGGTTGCATAATCATAATCTAGGCCAGTACCAGCTGGCTTTTTCTTCTCTTCGGGTGAGCCAGGCAGCGCAAGGTCAGGTGCAATCTCTGTTACGCTAGCAGAGCCACGAATGGAGTGCGGCGTGTATTCTGCAACGGAAAGATAGGTATCAGCGGACATAGATACCCCTATTAGCATGGCAATTACGAAGCCCGCAACGCTGCGCAGCCATGCTTGCACAGGGGCTTTGCGAACAAGCGTAGAAATAAGCTCAAAGAGAAAATAGATACCGATGGCAAGGTAGGAGTAATAGACCATCTGCACGTGGGTGGAGCGAACTTGCAGATTCAGCGCAAATGCAAGAGCGGCTAAGTTGAAGATATTTTTTCGCCAGTCGCTTTCATCACGCAGTCGCTCTAAGAAGACCAGTGTAAAAGGCAGCATAGAAATTGCAACCATCTTGGTATTGTGCCCGACAGGAATCCAGACAAGTGAGAGCGTGGCAAAAGTGCCCCCAATTGCGCCTGTCAGGGCAGCTAACACAGGTGCTTGCTTGATGCGGAGCAGCGTATAGATGCCTGCACCGTAAATGAAGAAATAAACAATTACCCAGTCTGATAGGTCGTTTTTGGAGGGCGCTGTGATAAGACCAAGTAGATAAGACCACGCTGTGTTGAGGAAATCAAAAGTGCGCTCGCCGCTAGCAAAAAGCGAGCCATAGCAAGGCATGCCGCTGAAGATGTAAGGAATCCACTGTGGAAAAACGCCTTGTTCCTTCGCCTCTTGCAGAAAAGGTTGTAAACTCAGCGAAGCCGTATTGTCGGGCACAAGAAAGACTTTACCGCTAAAGAGTGCGTCCCAGAAAAAAACCACAAGCAACACTGCCAGCGTGAGCAGTGCTACCAAATCTTGGTATGGTTTCGGGATTAAAGCTTTTTCTTCGGCAAGTGGCGGAATTGCCGATTCGGATTTTTGTGTTTTTTTCGTTGCCTGAGCGGTTGATTTCGCCATTGTTACATCGGTGAAAATTGTGTAAAAAGACCGAAATAATGCCTTGTTTTTGAAACAAGGCTGCAAATCTACGAACTTTCTTGCTGAAATCTGTGGAGCAATCTGCCCTGATTGTCTTTTTCAAGTGGGCGAAAAGCGGTGGGGTAAAGACGCGCCTAACCCCACCACTCTCACCGAAAGAAGCCGCAAAACTATACCAAGCGTTTGTCTGCGACACATTTGCCAAAGTAAGAAAGTTGAAGCAAGTCTCCGTCTTCGGCTTTGTAGCAGGCAAAGTGGGGAACGGAGGAGAGCTGGAAACTCTGTTACAGAGAATGTCTATTCCGCTCATTGAGCAGGTCGGAAGGGATTTAGGTGAGCGAATGCGGAATGCATTTCTATGGGTCTTTGAGCAAGGCTTCTCGCAGGCGGTGATTGTGGGCACTGACTCACCTGATTTGCCACTCGAGCGGATACACACAGCCTTCGATACACTCACGCAGTCAGTGCCGGCTGTTTGCCTTTGCCCTGCAGAGGACGGCGGCTATGTGCTGCTGGGTATGAATCGCTATTTCCCTGAGGTCTTTGAGAATGTGCCGTATAGCTCAAACGAAACTTATCGAGCGACGCTAAGGCAAGTCTGCCAATTGTCGGTGCAGCTTTTTGTGTTCCCGCGTTGGTATGATGTCGACACATCAAGCGATTTATGGCGGCTGGCAGCGCACTTGGACGCCAAAGAGCTACCTCACACTGCAGCCGTGCTCCGTGAGCTATCGCTGGAAAAATTAGCAAAGCACACTGAAGACCCAGTGTGCATAGCAAAAAGCACAAACAGCAGAGCGTGGCAAAGCGTAAGCCCATCTCCACAGCGAGAGGGAACCGCATAGTAAATGTTCGCAGCGCTTCGCCGTCAGGCGATGTTCACAGAGATGTTTTGGCGGTAGCCGCATGTTCTCTACATATTTTGTGACCAAAAGGGAGTAGCGCACCAATGCGACACTTGCCAAATATGCGTGATGCCAAGCTAGCGCAGGCGCGCAACCTCAAGCTCATTCTGCAGTATGATGGAACGCCTTTTGCGGGATGGCAGCGTCAGCCGCAAAATCCGCATCAAGTTACCGTGCAAGGTGAGTTAGAAAGGGTGTTGTCTCAGGTCCTGCAGGAGCCAATTGAAGTGATTGGAGCAGGGCGAACCGATACAGGCGTTCACGCCAGAATGCAAGTTGCTAACTTCTTTACAACCAGCAAGCTGAGTGATGACAAGATTCGCTATGTGCTCAATCGGCTATTACCAAAAGAAATTTCAGTGCAAAGTGCGCGCACGGTAAGCCCAAGTTTTCATGCACGCTTTTCCGCAACGGCGCGAACATATCGATACTTTCTAACCACAGAGAAACGCGCCTTAGAGCATCGCTACAAAGCATTTTATCCATATCCTACTCTGGATGTTGAGAGAATGCAGCGATGTGCAGAAGCAATTTTGGGGCGGCATGATTTCTCATCGTTCTGCAAAGCAGGGTCAATTGTTCAAACAAAGTTCTGCACTGTCTATGCGGCGTCGTGGAAAAAAATCGGAAAGGTATTTCAGTTTGAAATTACGGCGAATCGGTTTTTGCACAGTATGGTGCGATTGCTGGTAGGCACCATGCTGCAGGTCGGGCGAGGCGAGTATTCTTACAACGATTTTCAGCGTATTTTTGCGGCGCATGATGTGCGGCAAGCAGGGGCATCAGCAAAGCCGAATGGGCTGTTTCTTTGGAAAATTCACTACAGTGCAGCCCTGAAACCGCAACCATTCCTGAGCGAAGAGAATGAAGAGTAACTCAACCTAAATGATTGCCTTGAACGATGAGAGTGCAAGCAATTGTGCTAATTATCTGTGCAGGCTTGATATTAAGCTGCGGGCAGAGCCGTCAGAAGGAATCTTCTGCAGAGCAGACAGTAACGGCAACCAAAAACACCCGTGCAGGCAAGCGAAAAGTGAGAATTGACACCGCAGTAGTTTGGGTCGAAGTTGCCGACCGTGATGAGCTGCGTCAGCGTGGATTAATGTTTCGCACAGAGCTGCCCGAAGATGAAGGAATGCTCTTTGTCTTCGAGCGACCAGAAATTCAATCGTTCTGGATGCGCAATACCTACATTCCGCTTGACATTGCCTTCATTGACGAAAAGGGCAGAATTACCGACATCTACCAGATGAAGCCATTAGACGAGGAGCCAAGATATGAATCGTCGGTGCCCGTGCCCTTTGCGATTGAACTGAATCAAGGGTGGTTTGCAAAGCGCGGTATCAAAGTGGGGGCGCAGGTCTCTTACGACTAAGAGATACCTCATCGGCGAAGTGCACTGAAGGAAAAAAGTCGCACCTTAGGCACACATTTATCGTCAGAGAGCTGAAGCCCGACGCAAATTTGCACACTGGAAATTATTTTTGGCAGAGAAGATGAGCCAACGCAAGCGAAGCAACTATGCAGGTAATGCAATCTGACCGTGATATCATTCAAGAGCGGCTGACCAGACTGGTTCAAGATTGCGATGAACTGCGCAAAAAGGCGCTAATGTCCGCTGAAGCGATTGCGCTGCTGGAGCGACATCGTGCAGATCTCCTGCAACTGCTCGATCATCACAAGCATCGTAAAGCCGCTGCGGAGGAAGATACTCGCCTACTGGAATTGCAAGAGCTGCGTGCAGAATTGCAACTGGCAAACGAAGCCTTGCAGTTCTTAGATAAGCAGAAAAGCGAGCTGATGCGCGAGCTGGAAAATCAAAAACTTGTGCTCGAGCAGCAAAGTCGCGAAGATGGACTGACCAAACTCTATAACCGTCGCTATCTGGACTCACTGCTGGCGCAAGAATTCGAGCGTAGCAAACGCTTCAATCATCCCTTCACGATTGCGATTGTGGACATTGACCACTTCAAGAAAATTAATGACAACTTCTCGCATCAAGTTGGTGACGAAGTCATCAAGACCGTAGCGCAAATTTTTAAGAATAATCTCCGCTCAATGGATTTGGTAGGGCGATATGGCGGAGAGGAGTTTGTGATTGGGCTGTTGGAGACATCTCTAATGCGAGCGGTGCTGGTGGCAGAAAAGTTGCGTCGCGCCGTTGAGGAATTTAACTGGACGATTGTGCAGCCCAATCTACGTGTAACGATTAGCGTAGGGTTAGCGGAGAACACCAAGATGCCCAACCACGAGAAAATGATCTCTGAGGCTGACAAAAAGCTCTATGAAGCGAAACGTGCAGGACGAAATCTGGTGCGCTACTAAGGGAAGCAAAACTGGAGAGAAAAGCAAATGTCGCTTTTGCGCTGCGCCGCCTTCTTGCAAGGGAAAGCGGCGCAGTGTGCTTTAGTTCAGATGCGCCTTGACAGCTGCGAGCAATTCTTCATTAGTGCGGCTATCCTTGAGCTCATTTTCAATGTGCATCCACTTGATTTTGCCATCTTTGCCAACCAGAAAATAAGCGCGCTTGCTGCAATTGAGCGGCTCGTAGAGAATATCGTATTTCTTAGTGGCGTCGCGATGAATATCAGACAGCAGGTGGTGCGTCAGCTGGTATTTCTCGCGAAATGCTGCATGGGCAAACTTGGAATCGACACTAATCGGCAAAACCTTCACGCCCAGTTGCTCGAACTGTGCGTAATCTTGAGAGTAGCCGCAGTTCTGAGCGGTGCAGACCGGCGTAAAGTCCAGTGGGTAGAACGATAGCAGCACGGCTTGTTTGCCTCTGAAATCAGAGAGTCTCACCTTCGTGCCGTCGGTGCTATCCAGCTCAAAATCAGGGGCTTCGTCGCCAACTTTTAGCATAGAGAATTCCTCCTTTTGGTTTTAAGTGTTTTAGAAAATCCGAGAGATGCAAAGCAAGTTGCAAGGGTTCAACTTAGCTACCCGTCAGTCGCCGTAGCATCAGGTGCTTAATGAAGCAGCGCGTAACTGGCTTATCATTTTTGAAGTGGCTCTCGACAATTTCAGGAATGTCGTCGGGCATTAGGTGTCCATACCATGTGTTGTCAGTATGCACCAGCATTGTGCACCCATTTTCGCAAGCGCCTAGGCAAGTGGCAGTCTGCACTTCAACTGTGCTATCTAAACCTTGAGCGACGAGTTCAGCGTTCAGACGCTCTAAAAGAGCCGTGGCGCCGCGCTGAACGCAACTGGGCTTGGGGCTACCCTCTGGACGCAAGTTGGTGCAAACATATACCAAGTAAGGCATGGCTGGATAGAGCATTTTTCGCTCGAACCGCCGTGACGGTCAAGTCGTTTCAGGCTTAGGGAAAAGCGCACGGGCTTTGTAGAGCAAAAGCACAATAATAGGCGTTAGCACTGCAGCCACAATAGAGCGAATACTGAACCACGAATCATAGAGAACCATACTAGACACGAAGCTATTCAACATCAAGCCAATCGTAACGAAAAAGCCGCTGCGCCAGCCAAAATAGTTCAGGCGAATGGTGCCAAACGCGCAAAGCACCTCGAAAATGCCAAAGCCAAGCGTAACAAATGCGGAGGACGTGACGCGTTCCTTATTGTAGCCGAAGAGTTCAGTAAGGGTCTCGCCGCTACTTAGAAGTGTTGCAAGGCTCTCATAGGCGTTGCTAAAACCGAGAAGCATCATCAGAAGTGCAGCAAAAAAGGCTGTGGCACGCAGGCGCTGGAACTTCTGATAGAGCGCCTTCTCTTCTTCGGGTGAGAGGGTAGGCTCTTCTTCTTTGAGCGACGGCTCCTCTGGCATCTTAAAACAGATTACTTCGTTGGGTCTGGCTTCAGCTTAGCAATTTTGGCAGATTTTTTGGGCTTCGTTGTCCCATTTGCTTTGCCATTTGAAGCCAGACGCTTTTCTTCAGCAAGCTGCTCTTTTTTGCGTTCAATTGCCTGCAAGATGGCGCGCTCAGCCACAAAAAAGTCGTGCCAACCGAAACTTTCTACGTGCTTGCCTTCCAGCTCTTTGTAGACGCTAAAGAAGTGCTCAATTTCGTTGGGCAAATGTGGTGGCACATCGGCTAAGCGACGAATGTTGTTGTAAATAGGGTCATTGATAGGGACGGAGAGAATCTTATCGTCCATTCCTTTGTCATCACGCATTTTCAGCAGCCCGACAGGACGCACTTCAATCAGGCAGCCTGTAAAAATCTCGCCGTGCGTGAGCACCAGCACATCGACAGGGTCGCCGTCTTCAGCAAGCGTATTTGGAATAAACCCATATGCAGCAGGGTAATGCACAGACGAGTACAGCACGCGGTCGAGCTTAAAGACACCTAAGTCGGGGTCAAATTCATACTTGTTTCGCTGACCCTTCGGCACCTCAATCACTGCATTCACTTCCTTCGGTGGATGCTTCCCAACAGGCAGATTCTTGTAGTCAATCATTTGCTTTGCGATTTTGTAGGTTGAGTCGTCGATTGAGATTTACTGGCTTGCTCTCTCATTGCTTTGCGCTTGGCTTTCATTCGCGCAATCGCTTTACGATGCTTTTTAGCAACTTGCCGTGCACGCTTGTTCATACTTGGATAACAGGTTTAGAACGGGTTAGTAAGCTGGCAAAATTTGTGCAAGTATAATGCTTTTAAGGCGTCCTTCAAATTCGGTCTTGCTAAATTAGTCCCCTTGACAGAAAGCTGTGCTCTGAAAGATGACTGCGGTGAAAACTGCCACGCTGCGGCTTATGATGACGCTCGCATTTGGCGACTCCTTCAATCCGAGAAAGGTAAGCCACGGAGCAGCGGCCTAAGTTGAATGGACAGTGCAGAAAGGGTGAGCTGTGGATTAGCATTGCGCATCAAAGAATACAAGCTCTCTTCGACCAGCTTTGCGGCAGCATCAAAGTTTGCATTAGGGAAAGCTTTCACGAACTTTTCAATGGTCTCGGAAATATCAGTATTTACAAGAGGAGAGAGTGCGGCACCTAACTGGCGGACACGCTGCGCGTCTTGAAAGATGAGTAGCAAGGCGCTCAAAACTTCAAGCTGTGCATCTCTCGTCTGCTTTGTAAGTTCCTCAATAAAGCGAATTCTCTCAAGTAGGCGGTTTTCGGCCAAGATAGTGCGCAGCCAGTCGAGAGCACGGTTGCGTAGCTGCAGCGCTGTAGGGTCGCAAAGAAGCTGCTGTGCCTTAAAAAAATTGCCACGTGCAAGACCGACGGCGAACCGGACTTGTGCCGCACTGTCTGCTCCACCAGCCAAGCGCGAAAGCATTTCTTCGGAGGAGAGAGCTGAAAACCGCACAAGCTGGCAGCGTGAGACAATTGTCGGAAGCATAGCATCAGGGCGAGCCGTCGTGAGAATAAAAAGCACAAAGGGTGGCGGCTCTTCCAGAATTTTAAGCAAGCGATTCGCTGCAGTGGTATTCATTCGGTCGGCTTGGGAGATAAGAAAAATGCGCATCCCACTCTCTGGCTTAAACTGCGCTTTGCGAATCAGCTCTTCAATCTGCTCTGCCAAAATCCCCATTGATTTTTCCATCTGCATCTTGAAGTAAGGATTTCGGCGTTTTTCGGCGAAAAGCTGCTTGTATTGCGCTAAGGCTTCTTCCTGCTTTTCTCGCTCTTTGCTGCTGTCGGAAACTTCACGCAGAACAATTCCCTCAACCGGAAAGACATACTCGAGGTTAGGGTGCAGTAGCTCTGCGAAGGCTTGACAGCTTTCGCACTGGTCGCAAGCCTCGGCATTCCGTCGTGCACTGGGCGAAAGACAGTTGAGTGTTTTGGCAAGCTCGAGCGCCACCGCATCTTTGCCCACGCCCTCAGGCCCCACAAAAAGGTAAGCGTTGGGCAAACGACCCGCTTGCATCGTGCGACGCAATGTCTCTATTTGCTGCTTTTGTCCTAAAATGTGTTGCCAGCTCATTGATGTAGCAAAATTGTCAGGGATGTGAATGCTTGCAAGCGTAATAAAAATACGCTGCTGCCCTATGCATCGCTGAACGTCTTAACACAGAAAAGTTGGTATGCAAGGTGTGGTATGTGCCGCACAAGAGGCTGCGTGAGCACGCTAACACGATGCCAAAAAAGTTTGGGCTTCCACTTCACCTCGCTGTGCGCGCCGCGCAAAGGTTTGTAGCCCGACATTCCACTTACGCTGTAGCCTAACGCCCGCATGTCCTTCACCGTCCAACCCGAGCGATGCAGTTGATATGGGTTGTCATCGAAGTCGCCTTGCGGCTGAAACCCATTGGGCGTGAAAATAATGACTTTTCGCCGTGCAATGCGCTCCATTGAAGCAATGAGCTGGTAGCCATCGGCTTTCTCAAAGTGCTCAATGACATCTAACGCTACGACCACATCAAAGGACTGAGGCGGGAAAGCGGTCTCAAGTGCAAGCACATCCATCTGCCGATACTCGTGATGAATCTTGTGGGCGCGGCTTTGTTCAATCGCTGGCAAAAAGGCATCAACGCCAACTGCATAGTGCAATTTGTGCGAAAAAAACCGAATGGGTGATGAACCGCCGCAACCAACATCCAACAGCGTGGTGCCAGCGCTCAGCACTTCTGCTTCAAGGCGAAGGAAATACTCTCTGGAAAGACGCCGAAAAATCTCAAGCATTGTGTCAACTTTGTAAGATGCGTTCAAATGTCTCAACGGCGCGTGCCCAAGTGTAAGTGCGAATATGCGCATAAGCGGCTTTTGCCAGTGCAACGCGCTCATCAGGATTACGAATTAGCCGCAACACTTGCTCAGCCATCTTTTCGCTATCCTGCGGCGGCGCAAATAGAGCCGTTTGATTATCTGCTGCATACTCACGGTGTGCAGCAATATCGGTCAAGCAGACGGCTGCACCACACTGCATTGCTTCAATAGGTGTCAGTGAGAGACCCTCTGAAAGATTGGGTGCAAGGAAGATAGCAGCGTCGTTGTAAAGCTGGCATAGCTGCGTCGGGGAAGGATTCTGCACATAGTGTATCCAACTGGGCAAATTTGGCGGCGGTTTCACTACCCCAAATAGCTGAGCAGTAAGTGCAGGCACTTGTGCTTTGACTTTGTAAAGCGCCGCCAGCCCATACTGTGAGCCTTTTAGCGCAAGGGTATGATATAGCATCAGCACATGAGTCGGTTGGCGGGCTTCAATGGGGATCAGGAGTCGAAACGGGCTATATGGTGAGTCCACGCCAAAAGAAACAACGTGGGCACACTCTCCCATTGATGCCAGCAAGTCTTTCAGCCAACTGGCTATCACCAGTTTAGTCAGTGGCAGTTTCCAAGCTGCTTCAACCCGCTTTGGGTCAACGCCATCAAGATGTATTTCAGGGCCTTGAATGAAATAAAACTTCTTGCCTTTTGATGAGGGGTAAGATGCGACATACTCACTGGCTTCCCAAGTCGTTGCAATTACCACGTCTGCATCGGGCAGCCAGCGCCAATGCAGGCTAGGACGCCAGAGCAGTTTTACGCTTGGGTGCAAACTTATCCAGCGGTGCGGCTTGTAGCCACCGCCATAGCCTACTCCACGCAGGAAAAACCATATCCATCGCTTCAAGTGTTGCAGCGGTGAAGCAAATCGGTCTACGCCTAATGTATTGTGGGCTGCAATGAGAAACATGCGATGTCCACGCATGGCAAGATGGTTAGCATACTCCACGATGATTCTAAGTCCACCGCCTGGAAGATGAAATGATAAGGGGCATGCGAAAGAAATCGTCATACGGCCTTATCAGTTGCGTTGTCATCCTGCCGTGCAAGGCGATGCGTCGCCGCATCTTCAGAGAGTACTGTGCTCTGTTCCAGTTTGCGTTTGACGAACCAGTAACTTAATGCCATCGTTGTGCTGTCCGCAGCAAGGGCGCTGAGAGCCATTGCCAGCGGGCCGCAACTTGGCACAGTGGAGATAGCAAGCAGAACATAGAGGGCATTGCTGAATATGCCAATTTGCAGCGTTGCAGACCCCTGCTGCAATGCGATAAGTGCATGCCAGTAAGGTTGAGCGATAAATGCGATAAAGCGTGTAATCGCTAAAACCTGAAGAACCGCAACACCTGTCAGAAAAGCGTCGCCTAACAGCAACTTGTAAATCATCGGCGCGCTAAGACACACAATTGTTGTCAGACTACCACCTAAGGCGACACACAGCCAGAAAGTAGCCGTGAGCTTTTTCTGAAATGTATCTTTGCCGATTGCTTGCCAGATCGATAGGCGTGGCAAAAAGAGCGAATAAACGCTGCTAAAAAAAAGATCTAACGCCATTGCCATCGCATAGCCCGAGCGATAAATTCCTACTGCGTGCGCATCAGCCATCAGTGCAAGCAAGGGCACCTGAGCATTCACAACCGTGAAGTTGACGGTTGTCAGCAACCAGTATCGCCACGATTCGCGGAAAGTGGTGGCAACCTCGGCGAATGAAAATCGCCCAATTGGACAGTGCTGTGTTTTACGATAGTAGAGGTAGGCAGCAGTCAACGTCGATACAAGACCAGCGAGAACAGTTACAACTAAGTCAGACCCCACTGGCATTCCTGGAGAAAAGAACAGAAAAATAAGCAGCGCAGAAAGACCAGATTGAAGCGCCAGCGTGGCATAATGCCAGCCTATTTCTTCCAGACCTTGAAAGACGAAAAGAAAGTTCAGACCTTGCGTCCAAAGAAATGCAATACCCAGCAGCCATAACCAGCGCTGGTCACTTGGCACCACAAACCAGCACACACTGCCCCACACCAGCGAAAGCCCAAGCAAGACAAGTGCACGAAATGACAGCAGCGGCTTTGCAATCTGATGCACATTATGCTTTTGAACGGCAATTTGACGCACGGATACCGCATCGAAACCAAAATTTGCCAGTAATGCAAAATAGGCGGCTGATAGGTAAATGGTGCCCGAAATACCAAAACTCTCTGGCCCAAGGCAACGCGCTGCGTATGTCATCGCAAAGAAGCCGGCGATGCGCGAAAAAATCATGAGGAACATTGAAGCTGCAGCGTGGCGGGCAAGGCGTGAAGTTCTAAGCTGCTGTAAAGCAGCCTGTAGAGAGACACTGGCGCTATGCCAGTGTGTGCGGAGATGCCTAATCATCGTCAGTGTCGCAAGATTGGGTTCGAAAAACTGCCCAAGCAAAGGGAGCACTGTTTGCTTTTGGGACAGCTTAAAGAAAAGCAAGGATAGTGAATCATTCTCGTGGCTTTTCCGACTCGCGCCACTCAAAGCCGGGCAGGTTCAAATCTTTGCGGAACAAAAGCCGCTCTGGATACTGCTCGCCTTCCACGTCGCCACGAATTCGAATGCGGCGTACTCGGTTGTTCTCAAAGTAGATGTTGATTTCATCGCCGCTTGAGGCATTAGCGCCACGCGGCTTGGTGCCATCGTAAGTGTAATACAAACTGCGTGCTTGCTTATAGACATCGGCTTGGCGCACACGGGCACTGTCGTCGAATCGAATCACCATATCTACACCAGAGACTTGGCTATACTTTAAGCCTGTTTTATCCAGTGAATCTTTCGATGCCAGAAAGGCATTGCGATAAACATAGACAGTTTCAATGCGAAGGCGTTTGTTGCGCTCCCTAAGCTGCACCACGATTGAGTCGCCTGTAAGCTGAGAGCGCTCGAACCAGACAATTGGGCGACCGTAGAGCAAGATTTTTTGGTCTTTCAGACGATAGGTGGCGTGTCGTGCGCGAGCGTAGAGGTCTGTGCCCCAGCGAATGCGCACGCTATCTTTCATCTCTATGCGCTGCACGCTATCTTTCTCACCACGATGCGAGTCCATTCGCGCGGCACGAATGAACAGCGTATCCACTTTGCCGCCTTGTGTCGTGTCAATTTTGGTGAGCAGTGGCTGCCCCACAATGAAGCTATATCCACGTGCGTGGAAGTGCTCAGCGTAGTCACCTGTGATGAGTGTATTATCGGCTAAGTTCATCAGGCGCACCTTGCGAAAGACCAGTGAGCGGGCTTCATCACGTAAATACACAAGGCTATCGCAGAAAACCATGTTCACGCTATCTTTAAGCGAGACATTCCCGCTAAAAACAGCACGGCGCTCGTTGCTGAAATAAAGTCCAGAGTCGCTTCTGAGCAAAACACGCTGGTCAAAGAGCGTAACATCTTTCTTCAATTCTGACCGCCGCTCATCGGGAAAGTAGAAGCCTTCGTAGCCTGTAATCACGACCGTATCGCGCACGATTTTGACATTGCCAACCACACGAATTTTGCGTGAAGTGAGGTATTGCGTCGCTGTGTCGCACTCAACGGTTGTGGTGCTTTCGCGAAAGAGCACATTCCCAATAGCAGAACGAATTTCCTCAAGCACGGGCGGCATGCGCGTAGTATCCAAAATCTCGCCACCATAAACTTCATTAGCACGTTCCAAGATGACGGTTACCAACTTAACGGTATCAGTACTGCTTGGCTTTTGGCTCGGCAACTTCGTTTGACCAAATAGTGGCAGCGCCAGACTGAGCCAACAGACCCACCCAATCCCTGCAAGAATCCAGCGTAAAGTGCTATCTTTGTAGTTCGAACACTTAACCACTAAAACTGATTTATCCACTTGCGGAAACTCATTTTGGTTGCAGGCGCACGACCGAACTTTATGAAAATTGCGCCAATCCATCGAGAACTGCAAAAGTGCCAAAACTATCAATCGATTATTCTGCATACAGGTCAGCACTACGACGAAAAAATGTCCAAGGTGTTCTTTCAAGACCTTGAACTGCCTGAACCGAACATTTACTTAGGCGTTGGCTCTGGCTCGCACGCTGAGCAGACGGCAAAAATAATGGTCGAGTTTGAGAAAGTCTTGGAGAGGGAAGTGCCCGATATGGTAATTGTGGTGGGCGATGTCAACTCAACGCTGGCATGCTCAATTGTAGCTGCAAAAATGCTGGTGCCTGTTGCACACGTGGAAGCTGGCTTACGCAGCGGTGACCGCACGATGCCTGAGGAAATCAACCGTATTGTAACGGATAGCATCTCTGATGTGCTCTTTGTGAGCGAACCCTCTGGTTTGCATAATCTTATCAAAGAGGGTGTGCCCGAAGAGAAGATTTTCTACGTGGGCAATGTGATGATTGACAGTCTCGTGCAGCAGATGCCGAAAGCCAATCAATCGAAGGTGCTGGAAACGCTGGGACTCAAGCCAAAGACTTATACGCTGGTAACGCTGCATCGCCCTAGCAATGTGGATGAAAAAGAAAGCCTCGAGAAAATTTTGCGCATCTTCGAGACTATTGCCAAAAAATCTAAAATTGTCTTCCCTATTCATCCACGCACGCAGAAAATGCTTGAAACCTTTGGCTTGATGGAAAAAGCAAAGTCAATTGAAGGGTTGCTCCTAATTGAGCCGCAAGGCTACATTGAATTTTTGAAGCTGATGAAAGAAGCCCAGCTAGTGATTACGGACTCAGGCGGGGTGCAGGAAGAGACAACCGTATTAGGCGTGCCGTGCCTTACAATGCGAGAAAATACCGAGCGCCCGATTACAATTGAAGTAGGCACTAATCGCTTGGTGGGCACCGATGAAAAAGAAGTCTGCCAAGTAGCGCTGGAAACCCTCAGTGGCAAGGTCAAGCGCAGTAAAATTCCAGAGAAGTGGGATGGGCGCGCTGCTGAGCGAATTGTGCAGCACCTCAACGAAATTTTCAAGACTTGGTAATACTCTGATTGCACGCCTCTGGTGAAGGGAAGAAAACGGTGCAGGGGTGTAGCAGGTAGGCCACGATTGGCGTGGCAGCTAAAGATGGCGCTTGAGCTTAATGCGAAATGTGGTGCCTTTGCCAACTGCGGTATCCTTGAGTAGAAGTTTGCCGCCGTGATAATCTTCCACGATGCGTTTGGCGAGCGTCAGACCAAGACCCCAGCCGCGCGGCTTGGTGCTAAATCCCGGACGAAAAATGTCGGCGCGCAAGTGAGGCTCAATGCCTTTGCCCGTGTCGTGCACATCTACCACCACATAGTTGCCCTCAGTAGAAATGACAGCGGAAATCGTGCCACTCTTGCGCTCAATTGCATCGAGGCTGTTCTTGACAAGATTTTCAAACACCCACTCCATCAGCTCTCGATTGATCGGCACGGACAAATCAGTTTCGCCAGAAAGCTCCATTGAAACGCTTTTGCCCATCTGTGGCAAGCGAGCGCGGTAGTAGTCAAAAATCGTCTCAATCACGCTGGCAAGATTTTCAGGCAAGAGAGTGGCTTTGGAGCCGATTTTCGAAAAGCGCGTCGCCACGCGGTTCAAGCGATTGATATCCGTTTGCATTTCAAAAATAATTTGTGCCTGTCGCTCAGGGTGGTCGCTGGAAGTTTTCAGAAGTTCCAGCCAACCCATTAGTGAAGAAATCGGTGTGCCGAGTTGATGTGCCGTTTCTTTTGCCATTCCGACCCAAATGCTGGAGACCTCCGTGCGACGAATGTAGCTGAAAGTGAAATAGGCGATTAAGATAAAAGTGCCAACACCGATGCCTAAAAGAATCGGCGCAAGCTGCAAGGCTTTCACAAGGTCGGAATCGCCGTAGTGGACATACTGCACCGTGTTGGAATCCAGCCACACTTCCACTGGTGGATACTCTTTATCCAGTGCAGCAATGCGCTGACGCAGGTAAGCCAGTTGTGCCTCTTTCGAGAGCGTGGTATCGACTTTGACATTGCGCCAAGTCAGCGGGTTCATTGCGCTGTCGGAGAGAATGGCGGGAAAATCAATCACGCTAACAATCTCTGTGAAGAGAAACGACACATCGGTAGGATTGTCCGTGCTGACCAGTAGCCGGAGCGACTTCACCCAAAGGTCAACTTTCTGGCGCTGCTGTTCACGAACTTTGCTGATAAGTTGCTGTGTAAAGAAAAAGACGGCAATAGCCCCAACGACTGCAATCAAAATAAATGCGCCCTTGAGCGTCGTGCTACGCATCGTGCTTAGGCTTTTCCGTGTTCAACTTTGGCGATAAAAGTTTGCAGGGAATCGTCTCCTGAGATGCCGATGCGAGTAATTTCATACAGGTCGCGCAAGGGTAGCGTGTTGGCAATGCCTTTGATGCGCGCTGCACAGACAAAGCCGGATGCACGAAGCCATTCCTTGATTTGGCGACGCTGCAAGATGTTTTTAGGCAATCCGCCGAAGGGATAGGCAAACACAGGCGAATACGGAAAGCCACTTTCAGCCGCAACCGCAGCGGCTTGGCTAATATCTTGGCGAACTTCGTTCATTGAAAGCGAGCGATAATCTCGATGCTGATGTGAGTGCACGCCAAACTCCACAAGGTCGGTCATCTGACGCATGGTCTCGTATGACATAAGCGGCTCGTTGCCGCCGTCCCAAATATTCGTTTTGCCGACAAGCCCCACAGGCACAAAAATTGTTGCCTTGAAACCAAATTGTTTAAGAAGGGGATAGGCTAACTCAAAGTTGTTTTGATAGTTGTCGTCGAAGCTAATAATGATAGGCTTCTCTGGCAGCGGCACTTGCGCTTGATGATGGGCAGCAAGTTCGGCAAATGAAATCGGTGTATAGTGATGAGCTTGCAACCACTGAAGTTGAGCTGCAAACTGGTCTTGTCTGACCGTCAGCGAGTCTTGCGTGTGCAGAGAAAGTTTGTGATACATCAGGACAACGAGTGTATGCGGCAGAGTGGTAGGACGTGTGCGCCAAATGCGAAAGACGCTTTTGCCCAGTGCGATGATGCTTGTCAGTGCAGGTTTATGCACTTGCGCAGTTGCCATGTCCATTTGTTAATCCAGCTGCGAAATTTCCTCTTCCAACAGTTGCTTGCGATACAGGGCAGCATAGATGCCATCTTGCGCCAGCAGTTCAGCGTGAGTGCCACACTCCACAATCTTGCCCTCATCTAACACAATAATCATATCTGCGTTTTTCACCGTCGAGATGCGATGGCTAATGAGAATGAGCGTCATAGATGCCGCTGCAGTTTGCAAGCGGCGTAGAATGGTGTCTTCGGTGTAGGTATCCACAGCGGAGAGCGCGTCATCTAAGACCAAAATTTTAGGCTGACGCAGAAGGGCACGGGCGATGGCGGCACGCTGTTTTTGACCGCCTGAGAGCGTGATGCCGCGCTCCCCGACGAGTGTGTCGTAGCCCGCAGGAAAGTGGGCAATATCTTCTTCCAAAGCAGCAACCCATGCAGCGCTGTGAATTTGTGCCTCGCTGGCATCTGGTGCACCGAAGGCAAGATTGTGGCGAATGGTGTCAGAGAAAAGGAAATGGTCTTGTGGCACAAAGCCAATCGCTTTGCGCAGCACAGAAAGTGGAATGGTGCGAAGCGGCTTGCCATCGATGAAAATCTCGCCTTCGGTGGGTTCGTAGAGACGTGCAAGCAAACTGACCAGTGTCGTTTTACCTGAGCCTGTAGCGCCTACAATCGCAAATTTGCTACCACGAGGAATACTAAAGGAAAGGTGGCGCAGTACCCATCGCTCTGGCGAAGAAGGATAAGCAAATGAGACATTGCGAAACTCAATATCACCTTCAAGGTGCGTGATGCGAAGATCTGTGTCAGCAGAATCAGCAATGTCAGGTTGAGTCGTCATTACAGCGTTAATGCGGGCTTGTGCAGCTGCAGCGCGCTGCACAATGTTGGTAACCCAGCCAATTGAAATCAGCGGCCAGCCTAGCGTAACGATATACATCAAAAACTGCGTCATCTGGCCAAGTGTAACCGTGCCTTTGGTAACTTCTGTGCCACCGACCCAGATAACCAGCATGACTGAGAGTCCTAACAAGCTGGACATAATTGGGTAAAAAAGTGCTTGCAAGCGAGCCAGTTTCAGGTTTTGCGTGAAGTAAGCCATACTAAGCGCCGCAAAAGCTTGCTGCTCGCTGTCTTCTCTGACAAATGCCTTCACAACACGAATACCTGCCAGATTTTCCTGCACTTTTGTCGTAAGTTCGCCATACTGTTGCTGCAAAACTTGGCTTTGATTGTGAATTGCTTTGCCCATTCGATACACAAGGTAGCTGAGAAGCGGAGCAGGTAGGAGGGCAAACAGCGTAAGCACAGGTGAAACGGTAAGCATTGCCGAGAGTGCAAACACCAGCCGAAATGCAGTATTCAGCGAATACATTATGCCAGGCCCAAGATAGTTGCGCACCGCATTGAGGTCATTGGTGGCGCGGGACATTAGGTCGCCTGTGCTATGCTGCCTAAAAAAGTTCTGCGAAAGCGTTTGAAGGTGAGCGTAAAAGTCGTTCTTCAAGTCAAACTCAATTTTGCGAGACGCAACAATGATGAATTGCCTGACGAGGAACATAAAAAAGCCTGATAGCAACGAGCAGAGCAAGGCCAGAAGGATATTTTGTCCAACCTCACCTGCGTAAAACTCGCTGCGCATCGCATCAATAGCACGCCCGACAAACTTCGGGGCGCTCATCATAAAGAAATTTGTAAGCAGAATGCAAAGCAAACCTGCAGCCAGCTCACGTCGGTAACGCCATAGATAGGGATTTAGCCAGAGCAAACTTTTCATAGCTGACTACGAAGTCGGTGATGAGGCAGCAGGGTTCTTCTTGGCAGAAAAAATGCTTTGAACCAACTTGTCATATTGTTCTTTGCCAAGCGTGTGTTCAAGGTTTCCCAAATGCTTGCGCACGGTGGTGCGATAGATGGAAGTCGTTTTGTCCAGAATGCTTTGTGCCGCAAGGTAGTATTTGAGAGCCTCTTTGTGTAGCCCGCGCTCTTCATAAACCTGCCCAGCATAAAGAAGCGACACCCCCATTCCGCGCAGGTTATTATTCTGTTTGAAGGATTCAAAGGCTTCACGATAGTGTTCAATAGCCTTAACGTGCAGACCAATATCTTCATACACCGTGCCAAGATTAAGCCGTGTGCCAGCCGAAGCATCCGAATTTTTTAGCTCCCGATTATGCGAAAGGCTGCGTGAGTAGTAGTCAATTGCCTTGTCAAACTCACCCAAGTCTTGGTAAAGTAAGCCAATTTGATGTAGAAGCTCAGCGATGTGTTCAAGGTCACCGATTTTGATATACAGGGCTAAGCTATCGCGGTAGTGCTGTAAGGATTTTTCGTAGTAGCCCCAGATGTGGAGAATGGCACCCAAGCGGTAAAGTGCCAGCGCACGGTGTGTGAGGTCGTCAGGCGTGCTGAGCAGCAGCAAAAGGTCGCTGTAGACCTCAAACGCTTTCTCGTATTGGCGGTCATCAAGATAGGCTTGGGCAAGAAGCAGCATTGTAGGAATTTGGTCTTGCGGCGTGGCTTTATAACGCTGGCGGATTTCTGCAATTTGCGACTCGAGAAGTTGCACGCGCTTCGCTCGTGCCTCAGCAGGTTCAACTGGGGCGGACGAAAAACCATACTCCAACTCTTTGGGCGGTTCGAGGTCTGACTTCAAGTCGATAAGACGCGAGCGAATACTGCGCCAGAAGTTTGGCGCATTGCGATAGGCAAGGTCGAGTAGAAAAGTCGGCAAGCAGAAGACAAACACATAACTGTATTGATGAGCTTGATGAGCGAAAAGCTCGAGCAATTGGCAGAGATACTCTTCGCTCGGGGCATCTTTTGAAGAATCCGCATATGCGTTAATTACTACACAATCCAAGCGATGAGGAGGCTTAGAGAGATCTTTTTCAATTTGCTGGAAAATGTTTGGCTGACCGACAAGACTAACTTCTCGGGCAATAAGCTGTAGGCGCTCAGCAGCCTGAATAATCTGTCCAACAATTCTGATTCGCCACACAGGCGAGTTAATCTTCACAGCCCAAATCTTTGCTTCGCCAGCTTTTTTGGCTGCTTCAATGTCAGCAAAGATGTGCTGCAGGTGCTCTGCCGTCAAAAGCTGTCTCACACCACTTTCAAATTTGCAAAATGTTGGTTGCAAATAGCTCCAAAAAAGAATGCACGCTGAAGCTCAACGTGCATTCAGGAAAATAGAGCTTTTTCGTTAAAAACCTTGTGGCTCAGCGCCCTCGGTCACGCTTTTCATCGTTGAGCCGTGAGACAACCAGACCCAAGCCGATGATGAGCAATCCTACCAAAACCAGCGTAACGCGAAGTACAGTCGCACGTGTAGCGATCAACTGTTCGGTGCGATGCACCAGTGCCTTCACAGAATCCTTAACGGCAAACCCTTCGGCCATCTTGGCTTCAAAGAGTGCAGCACGTACAATGTGGTGATTGCCACCTGCTGCATCTGCCTGACGCTTCAATTCTTCCAAATATGCCATCTCTTCGCTGACAGGGATGGCTTCCTTCTCACGAGCTTCAAAGAATTCGCGAGACTCCTTGTAGGTCTTCTCAAAGTCAATAAGGTAGGCATGCAACTTCGCAGCGCTGCCCATTGCACGCAAATTAGCTTGATACTTGCGGTAGCTATTGGCATAGTCTGCAACCTCAATTGCAAGTGCCAGCGAATCGTCAGCGGTTTTTAGCGTGGCGAGTTTGGCTTCATCTTTGACGTAGCGAAGAAGTGCAGGCACAAGTTTGCGTGCATTGAGGCTATCTTGCTTGGTATCTAATGCGATGCTGTAGCGATCCATCTCAAAGAATTTCCAAGCCAGCCGAAGCGAATCTTCCAGCGAGGTAGGAACAGCAGCAAGATACTTGGCACGGCTGTAAAGTCCGCGTGAGGCGGCATAGCGAACTGAGTCTTGCGCCGTCTTCAAATCCCCTACAATCAGACGCGTGGCATTAAACTCTTTCATTAGCTCATCTAAGGCAACCTTGTAGGCAGGGGGGTCAGGCACGTTCGCATTGTGGCAATTAAGACACTGTGCGCCCTCCTGAATACCCACTTTCTCATGACCCCAGTTTGCAATGCGATGTCCATTTGGAGAGCCATGACAGCTGATGCAGCCGTTGTTGCCAGCTGCAAGATACGCCGATGCATGCGGTCCTGCTGAGTAAGCAGACGCAATTGAAGCGTGGCAAGAGTTGCATGCCTGCGTAACATCAGCGACCTCTTCGGGGTGATTGCCGTGCTTACCGTGACAGTCATTGCAGGTCGGTGAAGTAAGGTCATTCTTGACATAAAGCCCCTTTGCGTGGACGCTCTCCATATAGGCTTCAATATGATTCTCAAAGCTCTTGCCTTTCTTTTCAAGTGAGGCAGCCATATAGGACTCACTGGCATGGCAGGTGCCACACATATTCGCAATGTTCTTCGGGTATGTGAGCGAGAGCGGGTTGTCGGCTGTCATTGCACCATGAGCACCATGGCAGCTCACGCAACTGGCTGAGGCAGCATTGCCTTCTTTCAGTGCGGCAACACCATGTGAGCTGGCTGCATACACCGCATTGATGTTGAAGTCAATTTTTTCGATTGACTTAGAGAGCTTGTAGGTTTTCATCTTCTCAGGACTTTCGTGGCAAGAGCCACACCACTCCATCTGCTTCTTAGCATCACCACGAGCAATGAACGGCACAATCACTTTGCCTTTTGCATCTTTGATGTCTTTGTGTGCCTCTTGGTAGTTAGCCATCGTGATGTCACGGCTGGGATTGCCGCCATGGCAGCTGACGCAACTAAGTCCAGCTTGGTGATGTGTATCGCGCTCCCAAAGTGCAGCACTCACGCCTGCTTTGCCAGCTAGCTGAGCGTGGCACGAGATGCACCCACTCTCGTCTCTGGGTGCTTCTTTTTCGGCAACTGCAGGAGTGGTGTGGGTATCGTGATTGACGTGGCTAAACAGGAATCCGTATGAGAGCGAGGCCGCAAAGCACAGGGCGGCAACGATGAGCACACTGGTGTGAAGATGTTTCATTGTTTGAGCCTTCCTCGAGGCAATGCGCTTGTTAAGAGATAGACCTGAGATTTACCCTTAGAACGCAAGAGGAAAAGGTATTCGTTTCCGCTGCAACGCACTCAGCAGCGAAAACTGTGGCAAACTTAGAAAAAACTCCGCTAAATGCAATCTGAGCAAAAATCGCTGCTTTTTGAGGGCAAGGGTGTTGCAAGCACACGGACAGAGGGCAGAAGCGAGAGCAAAAACTTGAAGAGAAGTCTTGCTGCGTCATTTCATGCTCGTGTTCTCAGGTTTCGCATAATCCAGATCTGGAGACGTGCCGCCTGTTGCAAGTTCTTCTTCCTTTCACAAAGCGCAGCGGTAGCGTAAATTCGCAGCAAATCAAGCACGCACCTTACGGAGATGACAGAGCTGGTCAGCATCATTGAGCAGGCGCTTGAGTGGGCTGCAATAGGCGCAATCGGTATCTACACGCTGGAGACCATCGTGATGATTGCGGCACTGCACAAGAAATTTCCAACACGACAATTTTCCACGCTTCCCAGAATTAGCGTTGTGGTGGCGGCGCGAAATGAGGAAAAAAATATCGCTGCATGCTTGCAGTCGCTTGTGGCGTTGGATTACCCCAAAGAGCAGCTCGAGATTATCGTTGCAGATGATCGCTCACAAGACCGCACTGCCGACATCATCAAGCAGTATGCAGCGCAGTATCCATTTGTGAAATACCTTTTGGTAGAAGAAAGCGCTATCAAAGGCAAGGGTAATGCAATTCATCAAGCAGCGGTGCAAGCGACAGGTGAATTTATTTTGATGACCGATGCAGACTGCGTGGTCAAGCCAACTTGGGCTAAAGATACGCTCAAATACTTCACAGATGAGACGGGGCTGGTTTGCGGCATAACGCTGCCCAGTGCATCACGCGCTTTTGAGCGCATTCAAGCACTAAATTGGTGTTACTTACTAGCAACAGGCTCAGCCGTCGCAGCGATTGGTTTTCCAATAGGTGGAATTGGCAACAACTTCAGCTTCAGGCGCAGCACATACTTTGAAGTAGGAGGCTATGAAAAGGTGCGCTTTAGCGTAACGGAAGATTTTGCACTCTTTCAAGCTATTAAGAAGACCAAGTGGAAAATTGCTTGTCCGGTCGAATACGGCACGCAGAATACAACTGTGCCAGAGCAAACTGTGTGCGACCTCTACAAGCAACAAAAGCGATGGGTGCTGGGCGGATTAGGTGGCGACCGCAGTAGCCTTGCCACGCTCACACTAGGATTTGTGGCACATGTGCTGACAATTCTCTCGTTCTTTCTCTTTACTTGGCGTCAAGCATTCCTGATGCTGCTGTGGAAAGTCGGAATGGATTTCCTCTTTCTGCTGACACCACTTCGACGCCTGCATTCTGCTTCACTGCTGAAAGCGATGCCCTTCTTTGCGCTCTATCACTACTGCACAATGGTCTTGATACCTCTCTTACTGCTCTTCGACCGCAAAGTGGTCTGGAAAGGACGGGTTTATGTTCGTGGGGCATAGGAGCTTGGCTGGCAGCAGGGGTGAATGCAGAGGAGATTGAGCGTGGAAAACACAGGCAAAGCCGCAACCGCCGACCGATGCACTGCCAGTCATCAATCTGCTCTCCGAAGAGGAAGTGGAGGAAGCGATGCAGTTGCACAAATCATAGAGCGGCATTACCTTAGAGCCTTTCAGTGTCATCACACCTACTGAACTCAACAACTGCTATGCATCACGTTCTAATTTGCCTGCTGCTTGCTGCAACGGTGTTCAGCTCGCAATCAATAGCGCAAGCACCCGTGTCACCGACGCGCTCAAAACAAAGGGCAGTGCCAGCTGTGCCGCTCTCTGAGGTAATGCCCGGCATTGTCGTGGTGAAGTTGCGTCAGCCAGATAAGTCGCGGTTCAGCATGCACAATCCAACAGGCGTCCAAGCTACCTCAGCCAAAGCGGCAGGCGCGTTAGCAGTCGTGCAAGCGGCAATTGCAGCGCATCATCTGACACGAGTGGAGCCACTCTGGAAAGCGGAGTATGAAAACAAGTTGTGTCAAACGCTTGCACCACGCCTTGGCACAGGTGAGTTAGGCGAGGCAATTCTATCTGCCAGAACCCCAGAAGAAGCTGCTAAGCGACTGACAGACGACATCTCACGCATCTACTACTTGCATTACGCCGATGGCACGCATCCAGCACTGGTGGCAGCCGAGCTGACGAAGTTGCCTGAGGTAGAATACGCTGAGCCGAGCTACATCTACTCACTGTCGGTCGTGCCGAATGACTCTGCCTACGGCACGCGTGGGCAAGACTTCTTTGAATACCATAACATTCCGCAAGCGTGGCAAGTCAGCACCGGCAGCCCAAATGTGATTATCGCTATCTTGGACACAGGCGTAGAATTTGACCACCCTGACTTGCAAGGCAAAATCTGGACAAATCCAGGCGAAACGGGCACCGATGCGCAAGGACGAGACCGACGCTCTAATGGCGTTGATGATGATGGAAACGGATTCGTTGATGACTGGCGGGGATGGGATTTCTGGGAAAGTGGCACCACAACCGCCACGCAGGACAATAACCCATATGATGAATTTTCAGGACACGGCACAGGCACGGCTGGATTAGCTGGAGCAAATACCAACAACGGCATTGGCATCGCTAGCACAGGCTTTAACTGCCGTCTGATGATTGTCAAGCTGGGCGGCACACAAGAGCGTGTGCGCAATGTCGCATTCATTGACCGTGGCATTGTCTATGCAGCCACAAATGGTGCCAGCATCATCAACAGCAGTTTCGGTGGACCCAATCGCTCACGGGCGATTGAAGATGCAGTAAATTTTGCAACCAATGCAGGGGCACTGGTTGTTGCTGCCGCTGGCAATGGCGGCACAGAAGCGCCCAGCTATCCTGCGGCCTATCTGAATGCTTTGTCGGTAGGTGCAGTGTTTCACTCGGGAGTCAACATCGGGCAGCGCACGCCTTTCTCGAACTTTGGGGCAACCGTCAAAGTGTATGCTGCAGGGAATGCGCTTCTGACAACTGTACCGCCGCGTGCGGTCGATGTCAAAGATGGACGCAATCCTACTGACCTCTACATACTGCTTTCGGGCACATCGTTCTCTTGCCCAATTGTAGCGGGCATTGCAGGGCTAATTAAAGCGCGCCATCCGAGTTGGAGTCCGCAGCGGATTGCCACACAGATTCGAGCAACGGCATTTGGACCAACTTCGCTGCGCATTTTAGATGCCAGTGCAGCACTGCGTCGCACAACGCCTGGACTTGTAGCAGTGGATTTGCGCTACAATGAGCCGACATCATCTATTAGCGCACGCATCGCAAACTACAATGCACCGACCGTGAACGCTGAGTTTCTTTTAAGCACGTCGGTGCAGGGCGTCAGCATCTCAAATCCTCGTCAAGCGCGTGGCGTGATTAACACTAACGACACCATCACACTGACCTTTGGCGTTACCTTACCCAGTAACATTGATTTCACCACGACAACGGCACTCTTTCGTTTGGATATGATAGACAATCCTTCCAACTACAGTGACGTGGCGTTTTTAGACCTAAGTCGACCAGCATGGTTTGAACAAGCAAGACTAGCACGCTCGGGGAGCTTTCACGGCATTAAGCTGGTTAATCGCAACGTGGCGTGGGCATGTGCAGACGGAGGTGTCGTGATGCGCTCGTTAGATGGTGGCAGAACTTGGACGCAAGTGAATGCACCGACGCCGAATGACCTCTACTGCATCAACGCGCTCAACGAGAATGTAGCTATCGTCGGCGACGGACCTGAAAGCGGCAATGCGCGACTGTATCGCACTGCAGACGGCGGACAGTCGTGGCAGGTGGTCAGCACAGTAGGCAGTTTCTGGAATGCAATTCACTTTTTTGATGCACAGAATGGCATTGCGCAGTCCGACCCCGTGTCAGCCAGCAGTGGATTTATCTTGGTAAAGACGACCGACGGTGGCGCAACGTGGTTGCCTATTGCACAAACTGTGCCCGCTGCCTCTGGCGAATTTGGGTTAGTAAATTCCTTTCAATTCGTGGGCAATTCAGGCTGGTTCGGCACAAATCAAGGACGCGTGCTGCGCACAACCAATCGTGGCGATAGCTGGAGTGTATCAAGTGCTGCAGGCAGCAACGATTGGCTGGTTTCAGTCGCATTTGCTTCAACGAGCAATGGGGTGGTCGGTGGCTACACCTTACAAAATCGGCAAATTTCCAGCAGCATACTGCGGCGCACCACAGACGGTGGTCAGACATGGTTACCCGTTTTTGTGCCAAACGTTTTGGCTTACTTCGGCGGTGGCGCAGCGCCAGAAGTAGGGCAACTATGGCTGAGCATAGCTGGCTCACAAGGGGCAGGCATTCTAACCAGCCGTGATGGTGGCGCAACATGGGTGCAGCACAATAGCCCACCTCTAACAGAAAGCATTGCTGCGTTTTCGTTCTTGGTAACTGCCGATAGTGTGTTTGGGCTGGCCATCTCAGGTGATGGCGTGGTGCTGCGCTATGCCCAGCCAGCACGGGCGGCCTCAGTGGTTCGGGAACTCAATGCGCCGCGCCCCGAGACCTTTGCACTCGAGCAAAATTATCCGAACCCATTTAACCCGACGACCGTGATTTCCTACCAACTGCCCGTAGCAAGCACTGTCAGTCTCAAGGTCTATGATATGCTCGGCAGAGAAGTGGCAACGCTCTTTAGCGGACGGCAAGCTGCAGGGCGCTATCAAGCGACCTTCAACGCCAGTGGCTTAGCGAGTGGAATGTATTTCTACCGACTGCAAGCAGGTAGTTATGTCGAGACCAAAAAAATGATGCTCTTGAAGTAACAATGCTGGGCGAAACTCCTTCGGCCAGTGCAGCATATAAAGGAAGCAAAAACATAGAAAAATGGCGCAATTAAACTCGACGCTTCAACAGGCAGAAGTGCTAAGCATCGCGATTTCAGGGATGCGTTGCGACGGCTGCGTGCAACACATCAGAGAGGCACTTTTAAAGTTGGATGGTGTGCAGGAAGTGGAGGTTTCACTTTTCCCGCCCCAAGCCCGTTTGGTGAGTGTGCGCCCGCTGTCGCTTGAGCAGATTAACGGCGCACTTGCACAAGCAGGAGGCTATCAGGCCGAAGTAAGTAAAATGCCAGCGGCGTCGCCGAGTGTGCACCCAACGCTTACCTTGCCAGTGATAGAGGGGGCGCCAATCACGCCAGCGGCAGGAAAACTCTCTTTTTGGCAGGAGCCCGCAACTTGGCGACGTGCAGCACTCAATACACTAAACTGCTTGATTGGTTGCTCAATTGGTGATTTTGGTTTCCTTATCTATGCCCAAGCCAGTTCACTGAGATGGTCAATGTGGATGATTATGGGCGTTGCAATGCTCTGCGGACTGCTAACTTCCGTAATGATGGAAACCGTGCTGCTTAAGCTGCGAGAGAAGTTTGACTGGAAAACAGCATTTCAGACCGCACTCTCAATGAGTTTCCTATCTATGCTGGCAATGGAGCTGGCGGAAAATCTGACCGACTATGCACTCACAGGTGGGATGGCAGTGCCGAGCGAACCTTTCTTCTGGATTGCCTTGCTGCTTTCGCTCCTTGCAGGATTTTTAGTGCCGCTGCCGTACAACTACTTCAAACTGCGTAAGTATAACAAATCGTGCCACTAAACCAGTGAGTGACGAACGCCTTGCATCCAATACCTGTTGTGCTCGACGCAGTTAGCGAAGAGGCAAGAGGTTTCTTGCATTAATTCTCTTCAAAATCACCCAAAAAGCGATGTGGAACTTTATCAAACGCTATGCGCTAACGCTATTTGTATTTGCGCTGCTACTTTTTTCCAACTTTTACACACTGAACTATGAGGGTGATGTGAGCCGTGAGGCACTTGAAATTGTGCGCACAATGTTGCCAAGCGTCTATCACGTGTCCAGTATGAGCACCGATGTATCGGACTATCAAATCCACGAGCTACGGCATCTTTTGGCTGAGGATTCGCTCGACATGGTGCGGCAAGAGACTGCGATGCAAGCCGAGGAAAAAAGCTACAGTGAGCATGAAAAGGCTTACTTGGAATTGATGGTCTCCGACCGTGAGCGCATTCTCTTTGAGCAAACTAAGGCGATCCATGAGCGCTACCTTGCAATTAGCCGAGAAATGATTCGCTATTCGCGTGCAGGTCGGAAGGGTGATGCGTATGCGATTTTCCGAAATCGTCTTTTGCCACTTGACGATACGCTAACGGCGCGCTTCGACACACTGGTCAGCGTGGCAATGCGCAGCGCTTCACAGATGGCAGATATGGCAACGGAAGCAACCAACTCATCGCGCCTAATCTCGGTGATTGTCATAGCAAGTTGTGCTGTAGCCGTGCTCTCGTGGATTATTGGTATTGAGTATTTTGAGCGCGCACAAAGCCGAGTGTAGTTATGAAGCAAGCGAACTTGCCACTTGCGTTCGCTGCAAAGCCGCATCCAGACTAAAGACTCCATAAAGCATTGCGAAAGCAAAAAAGCCCAAGATGTAGGGGGGGCGCACCATTACTAAGATACCAGGAAGAGCACTGAATCCTATTGCTAGCCCAAATGCAAGCTCAATCTCCCACGATTTAGGGCGTCGGATAGCTGCTATGAGTCCAATGTTTGCAGCAATGCATAGGCTAATCAGGAGAATACCAGACTTCGCTAGCAGAGTCTGCACAACGAATCTATAATCTTGCCTTACAAGGTCAATAACAGCTTTCCTCAGCGCAGCCTCATATTCTGGTGAACAATACTCAGCGTCGGGTGCAATTTCACGCACCTTTTTCTCTGCGACTTCGTCTCTGTAGGCTAGTCCATACTCATTGCTAAGGTAGCCGAAACCAATATAGACAGAGTGCCAAAATGGATGCTGACGTGCGATTGAGCGGTATCCAACTCGTGCTTGAAGAAAGGAATCGCGTGCGTCAAAAACTGGCTTCATATAAACCTGCGGCAAGACAAATCCTATAATCAACGCTGCAAGGAGCAACCCACGCTTTGGCCAAGCGATTTGCGTAGCACATAAGAGCAGCGTTCCGATGAAGAGTAAGACCGCCGTCGCAGAATGTGCACGAATCAGGTGTGCCCAGCCAAATATGACCCCAGCCGCCACAAGTGCTGCCATACCAATCCGAAACCGTTTTTCATCAATTGGTTTCGAGAAGTATTGCAGTGCAAGCGGCACACCTACCAGTGCAAGGCAGGGGGCAAGTTGATACACATCGCCGACCTTCACAATAAGCACAGTCAGAACGACAAGTTCAATGAGGTAAAGCGCTTTTGCTGAAGGTGATTGGAGCAAACGCACCGTGCTGTAAATTCCAACTACCAGTGTAAGCACAAGCAGACCAAAGAACCAAAGCGCCCAAACCACATTGAGTGGCAGATTTAGAAAGGCAACAAGTTTCGGCAAAAGGTAGAATAATCCTGCATCATCCGTTGCGCCCAATGCACGATAAGCAACGCCTGAATCAGTTTGTACAATCCCGACCAAAGGCGGTGGCGAGGGTGTATAGCTCTGGGCAGCAACAGCAGTGAGTAAGTCCCACTGGCGTACTGGCATTAGACGCGGGAAAAGCGTAGGCAGAGAATCAAGTGCAGAAGAAGTCATTTTACGGCACGGATATAGTGTTGTCCGCCGAGAGCAACCAACCTAAATAGGCTTCAGTTGGACGTAGTCTCTTCAATGGCGCAGGGTAGAAAAGAGTGTAGCGTTTTTCTACTAATCTCAAGTGAGAAGCACTGATACAAGTTGCAAGTTCTGCAGGCGTTAGCAGAATCGCATCCTTATCGAAAGGACAGGTGCTAACAAGATGGCGCGTAATAGGGTTATATGGATTATGCTCAAAAATGAAAAGTTCACCACAGGGTTTCATTAAGTCATAAATTTGTGCAGAGACAACGGCGCGTTCTGCTGGAGGGATGTGGTGAAAGACACAAGCCACAAACACAAGGTCGTATTGCTTCTTAGGCAGATTGTTCGGCAAGAGATACAGCGCAGCATCAGGGGCTCGGCGAGCCGCAATACTTAAGCTTTCCGCAGAAATATCACAGCCTTCTATCACAGCATCGGGGAAATACTCTCTGAAGAATGGCAAATTTCGACCTGTGCCGCAACCGTATTCAAGAATAGTGCTCGGCAACGCTGAGCTGGTTTTTTGCAAGCGCTCTTTTACGAGACGCACCTTATATTCAGCAAAGTAAGCACTTTCTTCGCCAAAGCCCTTTAGCTGGGCTTCCATAATTTGGTCGTAACTTTTCGCAAAGTTATCAAAGTCTATTTTTTGCATACCTTTGCGTCGTCTATTGCAGTGTGATAGCCGCTAGCGGAAAGCCTAAGGGCTGAAACTGAGCAAAAATATACACTTTTCCACAATTTTCACACATAGCCGCAGAGGTGGGCATCGATGATAGTCGTGATTTTGTTCTTAGGGGGTGTGCAGTTACTGAGCATTGGCATCATTGGCGAGTATATTGCACGCATTTACGACGAGGTTAAGCAGCGACCCATCTACATTCTCTCAGATGCGATGAATTTCCCAGATTTGCACCAGACACCTACAACTGCCGCAAATCACAAGGCGAAGTAGCATCCATTAATAAGGCTGCTGATTACAACGAATAGTGCCTTGCTATTAACGGTGTGCAAAGCATAGACTGAGAGCTGTTTTGTATCTTCGTGGGTCGTGCGGTGCATACTGCAAGTGAGAGAAAAGGTATGTCGTCATCAGAAAAAGCGCAGCGCCAGCTGGCTATTAAGGAGATTCTTTCAACGAAAGAAATTTCCAGTCAAGAAGAACTTGCAAAAGAACTTTCGCGGCGTGGTTTTGAGGTAAATCAAGCCACACTCTCGCGCGATTTGAAGGAAATGGGCATCGCCAAAGTCTCAACGCCTGAGGGCGCATGGTATCAACTGCAGCCTGAAAACGAAGCACATCGCTTGCGCGCTTTGATTAGCTATGAAATTGAATCTATTCATGCCAACGAAAGTTTGATTGTAATTAAAACCTTGCGCGGACGTGCGTCTGGCGTGGCAGAGATTCTCGATCGCTTGGACATTCCTGACATTCTTGGCACAATCGCAGGAGATGACACCATTTTCATTGCGCCCACTTCAACAAAAAAAATTTCCGCCATCGTGCGGCGCATCAAAGAAGCGATTTTTCAAGCAGAATGATTGTCAAAGCAGAACGAGAATGTGAAAGCAAGTTGTCCGGCAGCGCAGCTGTGAGCGCTGGAAACAAGGGGACTTGAAGTGTTCCAAATCATAGCTGAATACAAACACTAACTGCAAAACACGCTCGAGAATGTCAAAAGAAAAAATCGTTGTCGCATACTCTGGCGGGTTGGATACGTCCGTCATCGCCAAGTGGCTTCAAGAAAAGTATAATGCCGATGTCATTACACTCACGGTCAATCTGGGTCAGCAAAAAGAGCTACAAGGCGTAGAAGAAAAAGCCTACAAAACGGGCGCAAAGAAAGCTATCGTGCTGGATTTGCAAGAGGAATTTGCGACAGATTTTATCTTCCCAGCACTCAAAGCAGGTGCACTCTACGAGTGGTCTTACCCTATGGCAACCTCATTAGGCAGACCGCTCATTGCCAAAGCACTAGTGGAAGTTGCCCGAGCTGAAGGGTGCACGGCTGTAGCACACGGTTGCACAGGCAAAGGCAATGACCAAGTTCGCTTTGAAGCAGCGATTGCAGCCCTTGCCCCTGAACTTAAAGTGTATGCCCCGCTGCGCGAGTGGGAGTTTCGCTCACGTGAGGAAGAAATTGAGTATTGCCAAAGGCACGGCATTCCCATCAAAGCTACGAAAGAAAGTCCCTACTCAATTGACGAAAATATGTGGGGCACCTCAATTGAATGCGGTGCACTCGAAGACCCACGCATGCCGCCACCAGTGGATGCGTATCAACGCACAGTCTCACCCGAAGAAGCACCTGACGCACCGACCGCAATTGAAATTGAATTCGAGCGTGGTGTTCCAGTTGCGCTTGGCGGCAAGAAGATGAACCCCGTGGAACTCATTATGACGCTCAACGAGATTGGAGGCAAAAACGCTATCGGTCGCTTGGATTTAGTGGAGAATCGATTGGTCGGCATTAAGTCACGCGAGCTGTATGAAGCACCAGCCGCAACGATTTTGCACTTTGCTCACCGCGAGCTCGAGCGGCTTACGCTTGACAAAGACACGATGCACTACAAAGCCAAACTCTCACACGATTACGCTGATCTGATTTACAACGGGCTATGGTATTCACCGCTGCGCTTTGCACTGGATGCTTTCGTAGAAGAAACGCAGAGGGTCGTTAACGGCACAGTTCGGCTCAAGCTCTACAAAGGGAACATGGAACTTTTAGGACGCTGGTCACCAAACTCACTGTACGACACACGCCTTGCAACCTACACTGAAGAAGACACTTTCGACCACAAAGCCAGCAGCGGGTTTATCAAGATTTACAGCTTGCCGCTCAAGACTTACTACCGTGTCAACGGTAAGCCAGTATCACAAGAAGTGACAGCAAGGTAATGAAATGCGACAGCAAAGTGACGGCAGAAGCGAGCTAACCTAATTGTGTCAGCAATGCATCGTGGCTGCCCAAGCGGTGGCGCAGCAGGCAAAGGCTATGTTGAGTTTGCAGAGGCAACAGTAGGTATCGGCGGCGCAGGGGCAGCGGGAAGTTTAACGAAGAAAGCTGCGCCCCTGCCCTTACCCTCACTTTCTACCCAGACTTCTCCACTGTGGAGTTCCACGAGTTGCTTCACAATAGCTAATCCTAATCCAGTCGAGCTTTCACCGCCTGTTGGACGCGCCGAAAGGCGCTGAAACTTGCCGAACACTTTCTCCTTATCTTCCTCACTGAAACCTTGTCCCTCATCTTTCACGGCTATCACAATTGCAGCCTCGCCCTGCACTGAATTGCCTAAGGCTGGTTGTGAGGCATTGTCCGTCTTATAGCATTCTACGGTGATACGCTGACCAACTTCACTGTATTTGATGGCGTTACTCAAAAGGTTCTCAAAGACTTCTCGTATCCAACTGGCATCTACCTCTGCGAAGCAATTTGGCTGAATGCAGGTGTGAATTGTCTGAGACTTGCGTCGAGCTTGCACTTCTGCATCAGAAATGGTCAGTGAGAGCAGCTCACTAAGATTGGTGAGGCGACGATTCAGGCGAATTTGACCGCTCTCGAGAGCAGCGGTTTGAAGCAGGTGGCTAATGAGTTCCGACATCCGCTGCGCAGATGAGTGGATTCTCTGGAGAAAGAGTGCAACTGCATTTAACCGCACAAACTCAGTGGAGCAAGAGAGCTGAGACAGCTCTTCGCTTGCAAGCTCTGCAAAACCTACGACGGACTGAAGCGGATTTTTAAGGTCGTGGGCAGCAATGGACAAAAGCTCAGTCTTAATACGGCTGGCTTCTTCCGCAATCTGGCGCTGCTCTTCGGCAACTTTGAGGGCTGCATTCAGCGCTGCATTTTTTTCTTTCAGTGCAGCCTCTGTTTTTCGCTTGTTCTGGTAAGCACGATAAGCGGTCAGGGCAAGGGCAAAGGCGAGCAGCGCAATCCCGATTAGGGAGTTACGCAAAAGTATTTCACGTGAAAGTGCAAGGGCTTGGATTTCTTTCTCGTGTTGCAAGCGAGCAATTTCTCGTTGCCGCTTTTCTGATTCATATTTTTCCTGAATTTCTGCAAGCTGCTTGGCACTGCTTTCGTTGAGCACGGAGTCTCTTGCTCGTGCAAAGGCGAGACTATACTCAAAGGCTGCTTTGTAATTGCCGCATTTGGCTTCAATGCGTGCAAGTAGCTCATAGACCTGTGCAACCGTGCGCATTGAGCCAGCTTGGTATGCATTAGTAAGCGCTTTTTTGCCAAAGTCCAACGCTGCGGTGTAGTTTCCCATCTTCTCATAAAGCTCCGCAATAGATTGCTGCGTAATAGCGAGAGTGCTTTTGTTGCCAATTTTTTCTTTAAGCGTCAGCGCTTCTTGATAGCGCAATAGGGCTTTTGTGAAATTGCCGTTGCGCTCCTCCGCATAGCCAAGATTGTTGAGCACTGTAGCAGCCCCTACTTGGTCACCAATTTCTCGGCAAATCTCTAAGGCTTGCTCGTAGTAGGATTTGGCGTCCTCAATTCGATTTTGGTCGTCATAAATGTTGGCAATGTTGTTAAGCGCAGTAGCGATGCCCGTTTTGTCATTAAGCTCCTTAGCAATTTCAAAAGCACGCTCTTGATACCGTAGTGCTTCACTAACATTGCCAAGCTCATAGTAGAGGTTGCTAATGTTGGAAAGCGTGATGCCCAAAGATAGGCGATGATGAAGCTGCTCCTTTATGCGTAGGGATTGCAGATAATACTCCAGAGCTTCCGTGCTGCGATTTTGCGCTAAGTAGACACTCCCAATGTGATTAAGTGAAGATGCAACACCAAGACTATCACCGATTGCTTGACGAATGTCCATTGCTTGGTGATGCAAACGCAACGCATCGCTATACTGGCTTTTTTTCTCGTAGATGAGCCCAAGCGTTTCCAGTGCAGAAGCGTGCGATTTGCGGCTGCCTAATGTTTGGCTAAGCTCAATAGCTTCCTCAGCGAAAAGTTGAGCTTTCTGAAGCTCAATGCGAAGATATCGAGAAGCAAGTTCCTGCAGGAGAGCAAGCCGAGCTTCACCATATACGCTAGGCAGTCGCTGCTCCAAAGAGTCTAGTTCAGAGAGTGTCTGAGCAGGCAGCAGCGGCGCTGCGCTCAAAAAACCCCACACAACCGCTACAACACAGCGGCATCGCATCTTCAAAAGCGTGTAGAAATTTGTATGAAGATACACAAAAGAAGGGTTGCTACGCACGAAGTCAGCTTTCCAGCGAAACACTTAACGCATCCCACGCCGTGCACTTTTGACAGCTTAGCAGAGCGTTTTATATTGTGCCGAGCTGTGGAGGTGAGTCGGCAGTGAGGCGATGAGGTTTCACATCGCACTTTGCCAACACATTCAAGCGGACTTCAAATCGGACGGCAATGTATTCTATCCTTCCTGCGTATCTGTGCTGCTGGCTATGTTTGAGTATGCCTACCCAGATCCTTCAAATTGGCAACTGCGGTGTCAAGTCCGCCTCTCTCGAGCTGCAGGTGAAGAAAAGTGAAAATGGTGTTTCCCAGAGCGACGAGAAGAAGCCAAAAAAATCGAGCAAAAAGAAAAGTGACGCAAAGAAGAGTGAAGCCCGTTCGCCAAGCGATGCCAAAAAAGAAACTGCAGAGTCCTCTGGTGCGGAGATGAGCAAGGGAGCGGAAGCCACAGCGAAGAAAGAACCGGCTAAAAAAGAAGAGGGATTTGGGCTTGCGGCAATCATCATTGCAGTGATAGTCTCATTTGGGGCAGGAGCGGGCGCGTTGCTTTTTATCTTGCGGCGACGTCTGGCTGCAGCACTGCCTCCTGCGCCGCCTAAACAAATTCCAAGCGTACTGGAAACGGCGGTTGTGGTCGTAGAAAGCAAGTCGCTGCATACCGAGTCAGCTCAAGTGACTGTGGCAGCCCAGACAGGAGAAGAACCTGCGAAAGAAAAAACGGCAAGCAAGACCATTCCCAAATCTTTTGATAGCGCAAAGCCAGTGGCGCCTGTTGCCCCGACATATACCGACGAGAGGGCTGAGCTGCCAACCAGTCCCCAGTCCGCGCCGAAAGCGGACGCTGAAAAGCGCTCTGCTCCACGCACGGCCGACAAGGAAAGGGAACTAATTGCTGCAGAGAATGCAACCCCAGCAATCTCAGATGTGGAAAAGCCCACTATTGAGAAAACAACTTTGCAAGAACCCACTGAGTTGGGACTACTGTTAGATGATAATGCCATAGATCTGTCGGATAGCCGCAGCAAAGACCTGTTCATACTGAACACACTGGCGCAAGAGTCGCAGACTAAAAAAGACGATGAACCAGTCTCAGACCAATTGTTACTACCCGAAGAGACAGAACTGTTGCTGGACGGCAGTGTACAGCAGAAACAAGAGACATCGCTGCTGGCGGCATATCAAATGCTCGCAACGCCGGAGGCTGAGCAAGCATTTATGAGTCAAGTGACAGTCTGCACAATGTCGAATTTCGACGAGGTGTTCAGCAACCCTACATGTTGCCCGGAATTTCTGGAAAATAAAAATGGCAGTTTCTTGGTGGCACGGCAGCCTAACTCGGAGGGATATTACGAAATGTTTCTCTTGCCGTCATTTCCGATATCTGATTTCCTGATGCAAGAGAGCATTGCACCCGTCTATGAGCTGAGCACAGCAGGAGATATTCAGAAAGGGTTTCGCATAGAGCGACCTGCTTTGGTCAAAAAAAGCGAGCTGGGTTGGGTTTTGACCGCGAAGGGCAAAATCGTGATGCCAGCTTGAAATTCCCTAACGCAGAAAATGGTTTTCCAACTAAGCGAGCAAGACTGCACAATTGGCTAACATTTATGAAAAGAATCACCATCTTTGGCTCTACGGGCTCAATCGGGCGAAATTCCTTAGATGTGATTGCGCGATTCCCTGACAAGTTTTGTGTGCAGTATCTCACCGCAAATAACAATGTGGAATTGCTGGCAGAACAGGCGCTGCAGTTTCGCCCGCGCGCAGTTGCAATCACAAATCCAGCCTTAGAGCCTGTGCTGCGTGAGCGGTTGCATGGCGAGCCAATAGAGGTCATGGCAGGTCCAGAAGCACTGTGCGACATTGCGCGTCGCAGCGACAGCGACTTTGTCATTGGAGCACTGGTTGGTTTCTCTGGCTTGAAACCTACGGTTGAAGCCTTGAAATGCGGCAAATGCATCGGTTTAGCAAACAAAGAGACCTTAGTCGTGGCAGGGGAAATCATCACCAAGCTGCTTAGAGAATACGGCGGCACGCTATTGCCAATTGACAGCGAACACTCAGCCATCTTTCAGTGCCTTGTAGGCGAACCGCCAGAGAGCATTAGCAAGATTATTCTGACCGCTTCAGGTGGTCCATTTCGCACCCTGCCCAAAGAGGAATTTCATCGCATTACGCTCGAGCAAGCGCTGCGCCACCCGAACTGGAAAATGGGGCGCAAAATTACGATTGACTCCGCAACCCTGATGAACAAAGGTTTGGAAGTCATTGAAGCAAAGTGGCTCTTCGGCGTCCCGCTGGAAAAAATTGAAGTGGTGGTGCATCCACAGTCTATCATTCACTCAATGGTGGAATTTGCTGATGGAAGCATTAAAGCGCAACTGGGCACACCGGATATGCGAATTCCGATTCAGTATGCGCTAACCTACCCTGAGCGTTTCCCAGCCGATTATCCAAGAATAGACTGGCATACGCTGGCGCGCCTTGATTTCGAAGCCCCCGATAAAGAAAAATTCCGCTGTTTAGCACTTGCCTACCAAGCCATTGAGCAAGGTGCATCCTACCCAACTGTTCTGAATGCAGCAAATGAAGCGGCAGTTGCGCTCTTTCTCGAAGAGAAAATTCCATTTGTGAGAATTCCTGAACTTATTGAAGAAGCACTAAATGCGCATCAGAACGGTCAAAGCCTCAGCCTTGATGATTTGATTGAAATTGATCGTGAAACGCGCCGCCAGACCTTTGAGCGAGCAGGTGTATCGGCGCTATCGCTCTAAGTAACGCTTAAGCTTTGCTCGAGAAAAGAACTGTGCTTGCAAGTTGCTTGAAGGGAAAGAGTCTGCACGACTAAGAAAGAAGCACAGGACTGGTGCGACGTGAGCAACTAATCACATCGAGCAATACTTTGGCAACTTCTTTTGAAGGAGAGAGACTGCCTAACTCTGTGCGCGCAGCCAGTAGGCGGGAGCGAATAGCGTGCAACTGCGCCTCATTTGTGAGGAGAGATTTGGCGGTGCGATAAATGTTCTCGGCAGTGACGGCGTCTTGAATTAGCTCAGGCACCAGTTTCGTGTCGCCCTTTATGCCTTCAATGATCAGGTTCGGCAATGCGATTTTTCTGATTTTGACTAAGCGTTTAGCAATCTCAAAATTAAGCCGTCCCATTTTGTAGTGCACAATCATTGGGGTGCCAAATGCCAGGGCTTCCAGTGTCACGGTGCCTGATGTAACCAGTGCAAGGTCGCTGTATGCAAGAGTTTGGTAGGCAGAAGCATAAATAGGCTTTACGGGAGCGCGTGCAAGCAGCAGCTGGTAAAGAGAAGGAGGAATCGTATTGGCTACACCTAAGAGCGAGCGTGTGCCGAACTCACGTTCCAGATGCGCTGCAGCTTCCAGCATCGGTGGCAACATTGCCTTAACCTCGCTCTGACGACTACCAGGCAAAAGACCGATAAAACGCTGTGAAGGTGGCAAATGGTGAGCGCGTAAAAAGTCGGACTTACTAGGCAACTTGTGCGCCGCAATTTCTTCCAAAATAGGATGACCGACAAACGTGGCAGACACACCCCGCTCTGCAAAAAAGCGCTGCTCAAACTCAAAGACCACCAAGAGGCGAGAGACATACTTTCTAATCAGTTCCACGCGTTTCTCACGCCAAGCCCAAACTTGCGGCGCAATGTAGTAGATAACAGGAATGCGCTGCTCGCTGAGAAACTTTGCAAGACGCAGATTCATTCCGGGATAGTCAATAAGTAAAGCCGCATCAGGTTTTTCCTGTAAGATAGCAGCCTTGAGTGAGCGCATCACGTGGCGCAGGAAGTTAAACCGCTTTGCGACTTCCAAAAACCCAACCAGATTGACCTCTTCGGCGCGGTAAAGCTGCTGCATTCCCAGCTCAGCCAAGTGCACGCCGCCAATGCCGAAAAAGCGTAAGGTAGGCACGGCTTTCAGCAGCTCGCGCATCACCCAAGCACCATGTAGGTCGCCCGACGCTTCACCAGCAACCACGAAAAGCGTCGGCGTAGAGTCAGAACTGAAGCTCATCGAATTCAGAACGCAGTTTAGTTGACACAAATCAATTCACGATGCGATGGCAGACTCTGCACTTCAGAGTGTCGCCCACGATTGATTGCGCGCGTAGCAATGCTCACCCTCTCTGGATGCCTGCAGACTGATGGGGCTGGAACGCCAACTCACTGCCAACAGGTATCTTCATCATCGCTATGCTTTGTCATGTGTGTCTCTTGGCAAGACGGCAACGCGGATTGCGATTGCACACACTTGAATTTAGGATTGTTGTAATTTCGCAAAATTTCTTGGCTCTTCAATTTGCCGCAAGCCCGAATGACACTGTCTGTTGTAATTGTCAGCTACAATGTCAAGACTTTCTTGGAACAGTGCTTGCGCTCTGTGCTGAAAGCGGCAGACGGCATTGAGACAGAGATTTTTGTGGTCGACAACCATTCAGTTGACGGCACACAAGCTATGCTGCGAGCACAGTTTGCACATCTGCCAAATGTGCATCTCATCTTCAATAGCGAGAACGTGGGCTTTAGCCGAGCCAACAATCAAGCCCTACGGCAGTGCAAGGGGCGGTATGTGCTGGTGCTGAATCCTGATACGATTGTGCAAGAAGATACATTCCGCAAGATGATTGCGTTTATGGAGCAAGATGAAAAGATTGGGGCAGCAGGTTGCAAGCTGCTTAATGCTGATGGGTCATTTCAGCTCTCGTGTCGGCGCAGTTTCCCAACGCCTGAGATCTCGTTTTACAAGCTAATTGGACTGTCCACGCTCTTCCCGAAAAGCCGCCGCTTTGCCCGCTATAACCTTACTTACTTGCCGATTGATGAAACTTATGAAGTCGATGCGCTGATGGGCGCATTTATGTTTCTTCGCCGCGAAGTCTTGGAGCAGGTGGGATTGTTTGACGAAAGTTTCTTTATGTATGGCGAAGATTTGGACTGGTGCTATCGCATCAAGCAAGCAGGCTGGAAAATTTACTACTATCCGGGCACACAGATTATTCACTACAAAGGTGAGAGCACAAAGAAAGAAAGTTTCAACTACGTGGTTCGTTTCTATGAAGCAATGCTGATTTTTGTGCGCAAACATTATCGCTCGCGTTATTCTCGGCTGTTTGAGGCGCTGCTGGTGGTGGGCATTTATGCGCGGGCAGCGCTGGCATTTTTGCGGCGTGTGCTGGTGCGATTAGTGATACCGATGTTAGACCTGGCACTTGTCGTGGCTGCAATTTTTATCGGCTTTCGATACAAGTTCACCGTCTACCCAGCTGAATTTGTAAGCATTGTGCTACCTGCTTACACAGCAATTTGGCTGGCGTCCTTGCTTGCGTTTGGTCAATACGCCGATACAAAGCGATATGCGCTTAAAACGCTCTGGTTAGGACTGGGGTTCGGTTTTCTGGTCAATGCCTCGCTAACATTTTTCTTCAAGCAGTATGCGTTCTCGCGCGTGGGACTAACTGTGTCCTTTCTTTGCTCCCTGCTGTTCCTAAGCGGCTGGAGGGTGCTCTGGCGAGCGATTCGGCAAAGCCCATTCAGTGGGGCAATAGCGCGCCGAAAGCGAGTGGCAGTTGTGGGCACAGGGCAAGCAGCAATGGAAGTGGCGACAAAGTTGCAAGCCGATATCTCCAAGAACTATGAAGTTGTGGGATTTGTCAGCCCGTCAAGTGATGGTATGCATCACTTGCAAGTGTTGGGAAGGTTAGACGATGTGGTGGACATTGTGCGCATCAATCGACTAAGTGAGCTAATCTTTGTAGCGTCAGAGGTAAGCAACACAGCTGCCTTAGCAGCGATTGCAAAATGTAGCCGTTCTGCCGTCGAATGCAAAATTGTGCCCAGTGGTTTAGATGTGGTGATTGGGAAAGGCTCTATTGAAAGTTTTTCAACAGCGGTGCCATTGGTCGAGGTGGATTTGCCGCTCACTCGCTTCTCACGACAGCTCTCTAAGCGAATCTTTGACCTTGTGCTATGGCTGCCGCTAACAGCTGTGCTGCTGTGGCGACGACATAAGCCGCTCTCGGATATATGGGAGGTGCTACTCGGAAAGAAGACTTGGGTAGGTATGAGCACGGTGCAAAGAGGCACTCAAGCCTCAGCAAATCATGTGGCAGGCTGGCAAGAAGGGGTCTGGAGCTTAGCAGCCCTACAAGGTGCAATGACACCTGAACAACATGAACAAGCAAATCTCTTCTATGCCAAAAATTCTTCGCTGGGGCTTGATATGGAAATCCTGCTGAAAAGTCTCTTTGCTAAGAAGTGAGCGAGGAAGTCAAGTTATTGCGCTCTCCCTGCAGGGCGGCTAAAAGCAAGAGGGCAAAGCATGTTCTCTGGCTCTGATATAATAGGTGCAGAGAGCAGTTCCCTTAGCGACCACGAAGCAGCTCCCTAATGTAAGAAGGTGCAGACGTGCCCAAGTGCATACGAAAATTTTGCTCGCAGAGTGCAAGCACTTTCTTTGCCTCTGCAGGACGACGCTGCTGCAAGTATGACTCTATTAGTACCGTATAGGCAGGTTCATAAAGGTGGTCAGCTTGTAGCATCTTGTGCCCGAGCTCAATCACGACTGCGAGGTTTTGCTCGGCTTGTGCTTTGCTAAGTAGCACTTGCAACGCATTAAGGTAGAGGTCTTTAAGCATCTGACGCTTGTAGCTAGTCCATTCATACTCAGCGTCATTTTTGAGGAATTCATCACGGTAAAGTTCAATTGCGGCGTAGTACTTTTCTGCAGACTGGCTGCGCTGTGCCTCTTTCAAGGCAGCCTCGAAGGCTTCCACATCATACCAGTAATCCACATTCAGCGTGCCGAGATTGAGTTCATAGCCAGAGGGGTGTGTGCGAATATACTTGGACTGGCGAGCCACACGAAGGTTGGGCTCAAACAGCCGGCGAATGAAGGAAATCGCACTGAAAAGCATAACTTCTGCGCTGCGCGTGGAGACCTCTGGCCAGATGCAGTCAATCAGCTGTTCAGTGCGTACAACTTGCTGATGATGCAAAAGCAGTATCTTAAAGACAGCTGCGGTTTTAAGATTCTGCCAGTCATTTTCGTAGATGATGCGGTCGTGAATTTGCACCACCAAGCTGCCAAAGGCTTGAATTTGAATAGGCAGTGCGAGAGCGCTGTGAGAAAGAGAAAGTCGTGGCAGCTCTGTGGGTTGGGGGCTTGCAGAGGCTTTTTTCTGCCACAGTCGCCGCTCGGCATTTTCCAAAACAGGCAGTAGCGTCTCCAGCGACAAGGGTTTGGGCACAAAGTCAGAAATGCCGCTGCGCAAAGCGTCAATAACCAGTGCCATATCGCCCTCCCCTGTGATGAAAATAATCTCCGCATGAGGTTGCAACTTGTGCAAGGCTTTGAGCACAGAAAATCCGCTAAGGTCAGGCAAGCGAATATCAAGCAACGTGATGTCAGGGCAGAGCGCTTCGAACTTCTGCAGAGCGGCTGCACCGCTGGCAGCCGTGTGGACTTGATAGCCGACTAAGGTCAGGCTCTGGGCGACCGTTTCTCTCACGAAGTCGTCGTCGTCAACCAGTAAAAGCCGAAGTGGAGTGCGTGAAGGCTGATTGCGTTCAAGCTGCGCCTTTGCCATAGCATCTTTGCCGTATTTATGCTTGCTTGTCGAGTTGCGAAAAATTTGCTTCAACCAGCGTAAGCGACCGTGATGCTTGACGGGACACGGTTACGCTCGCATGAAGTGCTTGCGCCAGAGAGCGTAGCAAATTAAGAAAACCTTTCTCCCTTGCCTCGAGTTCTTTGGTGGTGGCTAGGTGCACGGTTGTGTATTGGCACTTTAGTTCAAGGCAATTGCGGCGTTGGCGTGTTTTGATGGATAGCTTGGGTCGTCGCCTGCGGTCAACGCGTTCGGCGTGTGTGATAGCATCGCAGAGAATAAGAAAGATGAAAAGGCTAAGTGGACCGGAGGGCACGCGAAGAAAGGGTTGTGCGGCAGTCAGTCTGGTTTGAGTGTGAATGCGCAGCGCCCCCAATCGAGAGCGAAAGAGACGCAATGCAGACTCGAGAAATTCGTGCAAGTTAATGCGGCGTTCCAGCGTGTTGCCTTTGACAAGGTCACTGAGAAGTTCCAAAATCGCTTTCTGGCGCAAAGCACCTTGTCGAATTTGGGTAGATAGTTCGCTAAGCTCATTTGCAATGGAGGTAGGCGGTTTTTCGGCAAGAAGCGAAAGCGTCTCTGCAGCAAAGTTCATCATCGTAAGTGGCTGGCTTAGCTCATGGAGTGCACTGCTAAAAACTTCAGAGAGCACTCTAAGTTTAAGAAGGCTTCCCATAAACCTTCGAAATGTTTTAATGTTTATGCACACCCAAGTATAGTAACGATGAGTGCTAAGACCTGTTGTAGCTTTGCGAGAAGTAGCAATCAATGGTAAGTTTTGATCGACAGCAAGCCTTTTCACTTAGTCGCAGGCAACGCTACAAAAAACGAGCTGCCTTTGTCTTTCCCTTCGGAGGTCGCCCACACTTTACCACCATGAATTTCTACCAGCTTTTTGACAATTGAAAGTCCTAAACCTGTGGAATCTTCCCCGCCAGTTGGGCGCGCTGAAAGACGCTGAAACTTGCCGAAAAGCTTTTTCATATCGTCGGCGCTGAGACCTTGGCCCTCATCACGGACCGAAATTAAAATGGTGGGGTACGGCAGCAGCTCGGTATGCACGCTGGTTGTGATGTGTTGAGGTTGAGCACAAGCCGAAGCTGGCATGGCTGACGTGGATGGCAGAGTGGCATCGTAGCGCCGAGCCTCAACCCAGATAGTTGATTGCTTCAGTGAATACTTCATTGCGTTTGAGATTAAATTTTCAAACACCTCTCGCATTCGACTGGCATCGACTTCGGTGTATAAATTAGGCGCGAGCTGAAGTTCAATTCGCTGCATTTTCTGAGCAGCATTAGGCTGGTTGGCTTCGACAACGCTTTTCAGCAGCATACCGATGTCCACAAGCGATTTTTCTAACTCAACTGAGCCAGCATCAAGTGCCGTAGTCTTAAGCAAACCTGTAATGAGACGCAGCATGCGTTGTGAAGCGTGAAGAATGGCATCGATCATCGCTGTCACATCATCACTTGCAGGTTGCTTTTCTCTAAGCAGCATAGCAAATCCAGCAATGCTCTGGAGCGGATTCCGCAAATCGTGAGCTGCAATGGAGAGCAGCTCTGTCTTGAATGCATCAGCTTGTTCAGCAGCTTGGCGTGCGACGTCTGCGTTTTCTCTTGCCTTGCGAAGCTCGGCGTTCAGTGCTGAGAGGGTTTGATTCTGACGCACCTTTTGCCAGTAGCTGAGCGCAATAAGCCCAGCGACAATCAGCAAAAGTAGTGCTAATGCCAAAAGCAGGCGCTGCACAGTGGTTTTGGCTTCTGCTTCTCTTTGCAAGCGTTCAATTTCTCGGTCTTTGCGTTCCGTCTCAAGCCGGAGCTGCAGCTCCGCAATGTGCTTCTGACGCTCGAGTGAAAGAAGCGAATCTTTAAGGGCACTGAAGCGCTCGTAGTAAGCCAGTGCAGTTTTGTAGTCTCCCATATCACGGTAAATGTCGGAGAGCAATTTGGCAGCGGCTCTGGCTTCATTTTGCGCCTGAATGCGGCTTGCAAGCTCTAAGGAGCGAGTGGCAAACTGCACGGCTTCGGTATGCTTTTTTTGAAGCAAGAGCACATAGCCAATGCGTTCCAGTGATTCAGCAATGTAGTTCTGCACTTGCATCTCTTCACGCAACTGAAGCCCTTTACGGAAGTATCGCAGTGCATCGTCATAGTGGCCGTGAACGCGTGCGCATTCGCCGAGTGTGGTGAGGGCTAAGTCGGTGTAGCGTTTGTCACCGAGCGTTTCAGCGATCTCCAGACCGCGTAGGGCAAAGCGCTTGGCTGCTTCATACTCACCCAGCGCAAAGTAGCTCATCGCAACGCCAACCAGTGAAGAGCAAATAGCGTCTTGTGCATTCAAGGCTTCCGCCTTTTCTAAGGCTTGGGTACGATGTGAAAGCGCAAGATGATGTTTGCCCTGATTCGCATAGCAATCGCCAATGCGGTTTAGCGACCAGCAAATGCCCTGTGCATCACCCATTTCTTCTCGAAGTGCAAGGGCACGAATGTGATAGCTGAGAGCAGAGTCATACTTGCCTTGATAGTCATAAATGTTACCCAAGCTATGATAACACCATGCAATACCTGTTTTGTCGCCAAGTGCGTCATAGAGCGAAAGTGCCTGCCAGCGATGCGCAAGGGCTTTTGGGAAGTCAGACCAGCGTTCATAGACATAGCTGATGGCATTATGGGCATCAGCAAGGCCGCGTTTGTCTTTGAGCTGACTGGCAAGTGTATGCATTTGCTCAGCGTAGTGAAGCACGCTATCGGGCTGATTACGCCAGTAGTAGCGCACAAGACGATGAAGAAGACGAAGATGAAGCGTATCTCTACCCGTTTGAGCAAGCGCTTCAAGAAGGCTGTCAGCAAGTGTGCGAGGCTGTGCTATCGCTGCACTGGTTAAGGTAAAGCAAAGACTTATCAATACGACAGGGGCGATGGGGAACATGCAGCGAAGCATTGTCTTAGAAGTTTTACGGCTTTCTTTGATGCAGAAGCAGTCGTTATATTGTCGCAAAGTTTCTACCAAATCTGCAACCGCAATATGGCTCTGACTTATTCTACGATGGCAATGCCGCTTGGCGCAGTAGCGCCTGACTTTACGCTGCCAGATACGGTTTCAGGTAGGCTGTGCTCGCTTGCTGCACTGCGCTCAGACAAAGCCACGCTGATTATGTTTATCTGCAACCACTGTCCATATGTGCAGCATGTCCAGCCAGAACTGGTGCGTCTGGGCAATGACTACCTGCCAAAGGGCGTCTCAATTATCGCCATCAGTTCCAACGACATAGAAGCCTATCCCGACGATTCACCTGACAAGATGCGAGAAGTAGCTTTGCGACTCGGATACAAATTTCCATATCTTTACGATGAAAACCAAGCTGTTGCTAAAGCTTACCAAGCAGCTTGCACGCCTGATTTCTTCCTGTTTGATGGAAACTTGAGATTGGTCTATCGTGGTCAGCTCGATGACTCACGACCGGGGAATAGCATTCCTGTAACGGGGAAGGACTTGCGTGCAGCGATAGATGCCGTGCTGGAAGGACGGCCAGTGTCGCCAGAGCAAAAGCCGTCTGTTGGTTGCAATATCAAGTGGAAGACAAAGACCGAAGCCTAAATCATACCCAACTCACTGGCTCTCACCCAGCCTTTTTCGCCATTGGGTAGGCGAACTTCTCGCCATTCGCCCGCTTGACGCAGCACACTCACTTTAAGACCCTCGTGAATGATAAAAATCGTCTTGCCCTCTTCTCTTGGCTCGCTTTTGAGGTGAAGCACTGGAGCAAGCACAATCGCATCGGAGCGAGACGCATCGCTGTAGGCTTTGGCGGCAAAGACAACACTGAAGAGCACCGTCAGTGTCAGCGTGAGGTAAAATCCGACCAGCAACACCGTGCGGTGGGGTAGCAGTTGGCGCATATGTGCAATGAGGATAGCCACGAAAAGATAAAAGCTCACAAGAAGCCCTGCAGCAGCGCCTGTAAGTGAAAAGAAATCCAAAACGCGCACAGTCAATGCGTCAAGAAAAAGGGGAGGCATCGGCGGTACCCTGTCTTTTGTGCGAAACTGCGCCAGCTCTAAGTTTGCCAGCACATCTTCATCATTGGGCATCAAGCGACGAGCCTTTTCATAGTAAAGAATTGCATAACCAATCGTGCCCAGCTTGTAGTATGCGTTGCCCAAGTTGTAGTAAAGGGCGCCGCTTTGATAGCCTAACGAGTCCAGCAGCCGATACTTCTGCAGCGCTGCGCTGAAATCTCCAGCTTGATACGCTGCATTGCCTTCCCTGAAAAGTTTGTCGGCATCGATGTCATCAGCATAACCAGCAAGTGGTATAAGCGCAACGATAAGCAGGGCGATGTAATGCATTGGTTACTACGAGTGCTTAGAAAGTTCCGAAATGACTTGCTCTGCTTTGCTGTAGACTGCAGAAAGGTCATCGGTCGTCTCGTTAGCTGGAGCGTAGCGGTAGTATTCGGATTTTTCCAAGATTTTTAGGCAATCTTCAATCACGGGTGCAGGCACTTTTTTCTCCTGCAAAAGCACGCGCAGTTCTTCTCGGGTAAGTGCTAAATCATCGGTGTTGAACTTATTGCCGATAAACTTCACAAGCGCATGCTCAAGCTCGGCAAAGAACTCTTTGGGGCGATGTTGCCTAAGCAGCTCTCGAGCGCGCCGAAGTTGCTTTTTCGCTTCAGAAGAGGCACGGGAAAGACGTGCGAAAGCCACGTCAGCTTGCAGTTTTTCTTCGTGCTTTCTTTGCCGCCACACAAGCAACAGGGCTAATAGTGGCGCAAGAAGGCAAGAATAAAACCAAATTGACTGGTAAATTGGCTTAGGGTGGCGCTCAAGCACGGCATCCGTTTTGATGAAGCGAATGTCGCTACTGAGCTTCTCAAGACTCTGCTTATCGGTCATAGGCATTGCAGCTGTTGCAGCTGCATCGCCTTCCACATCAATTTCAAAGCGAGGCGAAAAGAGCGTGCGATATTCTCTTTTCTCCACATCGAAGAAAGAAAAGGCAGCAGGTTCAATTTCAAACCGACCACTGGTGCGCGGAATGGCAACAATTTCAATCGTCTTGGTGCCACTGACCACCCCCGACTGACGAGAAATCTCTTCCTCAATTTTCGGCTCATATTTCTCAAACGACTCAGGCAAAGTGAGCAGAGGAGCTGAAACCGCTCTGAGGTTGCCCTCACCCGAGATGGTGAACCGAAATGTAAGTGGCTGTCCAGCTTTTACTTTGGTTTTATCTACAGTGGCAGTCATCGTGTATTTGCCGACTGCACCTGTAAATGTGGCAGGTTTAGGTTCAGGCAGCGGCAAGACCTCAAACTTAATTTCAGGCGCGACCACATCAATTTTGACTTTTTTGCCAAGTGTGCCTAAAAAGGCATCAAAGTCGTCGAACAGTGAGCGCCCGCTTTGTGGCTTGATTCTGGAGAGCAACGCATCGCAACTGAGTTTGTAACTGCCGTTACTCAGTATGCCAGGGCGTGTGGGGAAAAGAATCATTTTCTTGACAGTATAGACTCGATAGAGTGAGCCGTTAAGAAATTCAGTAGTGTGAGGCACGCCCATCCGCCCCTGCTGCAAGTCAATTTCTTCTACCCAGAAGCCCTCGGGCTTGACATCTTTTTCAACGACCACATTTGTGACATCAGCGCGTTCATAGAGCTTGTAAGTAACGGTAGTCGCTTCGCCAACATAGAGTTTGGTCTTGCTGACAATAGGCTTGATGAAGACAAGGTCAGAGTAGAGGTGGCTCTCGCCACTTTGACTGTGAGGTGCTTGCGCAAGGGATTTGCGAACGGTAACTTCCACAGGATTGGTCTGATAAGTTTTGCCATCAATGCGGAGCGTAGCGGGCGGAATGATGAGTTTGCCTTCCTGCCGTGCAATCAGCGTGTAGCTAAGGACACGCGACTGCGAAATGCGCCCATTGATGATGCTCACGCTGGTAGACTGCGACTCGCCGTATTTTTCCACACCAGAGAGCTTACCTAACTGCACACTCTCAACACTGGCACTGCCCTGAATCTCAATCTGGTATTCAAACGGTTCGCCAACGCTAACCGTGGTTTCGCTCACCGAAGCGCGCACCGATATGTCTTGTGCGCATACTGTTTGCCACCCATACATCACGGTCACAATCAGACTAAGTAACAAAAGTCGCTGCAGCATTTGCATCTTTCCAACGACAGTTAGGGTTATTTCTTAACAAGTTCGCAGGCGCGTTCTGCAGCACGCACCACTGCTTTGATAAGCGTGACACGCAGGCCGCCTTCTTCAAGTTCCAAAAGCCCATCAATCGTGCAACCCGCAGGCGTGGTAACGCTATCTTTAAGCAGTGCAGGGTGCTGTTTCGTTTCCAGTGCCAGCTTGGCTGCGCCTAACATTGTTTGCGCTGCTAAAAAGGTGCTAATATCTCTTGGAATCCCGAGCTTGACGCCCGCTTCCGCAAGTGATTCAATCACAACATAAATGTAAGCAGGTCCGCTGGCGGAAAGAGCCGTTACACCGTCAAAGAGCGCTTCATCAAGCTCGACCACTTCGCCCACGGCACGAAAAAGCGTTTTTGCCATGTCAAGGTGCATTGCGTCGGCAAATTGACCTTTGCAAAGCGCCGTCATTGCAGCTCCAACAACCGCAGGGGTGTTTGGCATCGCCCGCACCACTGGAATGGGCTTGTGCAAATGCGCCTCAATGTAAGCAGTCGTAACAGAAGCCGCAACACTGATAAGAAGTTGCGAGGGCTGAAGCACGTCGCAAATTTCAGCACAGACGCTGGACACGTTCTGCGGTTTCACCGCAAGCAAAATGATGTCGGACTTCTGCGCAACCCAACGATTGTCCAAAACCGCTTCAACACAGAGCTTAGAGCGCACACGCTCGAGCGAAGACGGATGCTTAACGCTGCAAAGCAATGCATCGCGCCTCAAAATCCCATTTTGCAGTAAGCCTAAGGCAATCGCTTCACCTAACTTACCTGTGCCGATAATGCCTAAGGTTTTCTCAGAGAGCATAGAAGTTTAGGTGTAGATTTTGGACTACCAGTCTTTTTCTGGACGCACAGAGCCAGCTGACTTCTTGGCTTGATACTTTTTTAGCATTCCTTTTTCGTTGTCTTTCAAAGCGTCTAAGATGCGCTCCGCTTCCTCTGGGCTAAAATTCTGCAACTTTGGCATTTGCGGTTTGTCCTGAGCGCCAGAAGCATCTTGTGGGGGTGGCGGCGGTGCGGTGTCTTTTTGCTCGCCCTGTGGAGGCTTCGCATCTTGTTTATGAGGGTCGGGCTGTGTGTCTGAATTTGGGGTGTCTTTCTGCTTGTCGCTCTGGTCATTTTGCTGATGTTGTCTGTGTTGCTCGCGCTGTTTCTGGCGCTGCTCTTCTCTATGCAAAAGAGAGCGAACAAACTCGTAGTTTGTCTTTGCGTCATAGTCTTTGGGATTGAGCGAGAGAGCTTCTTTGTAGGCGCTCAAAGCTTGGCGGTAGAGGTTCATACGCTCCTCGACGGGAGCATTTCTGCCCTGTTGCACCAAAGCGTTCCCGATGTTGTAATGCGCATCAGCGCGTAAGTCAGCACTGAGGCTTGGATTCTGAGCCAGTGATTCAAACTGCTTGATGGCTTCAGCATAATTGCGTTTCCGATACTCCACATTTGCTTGATTGAACAGCGCTTCTTTCTTCTCTTCCAGTGAAGATTTTTCTGAGGCTACCTTGTCGTAATACCGTTTGGCTTCATCGTACTCGCCACGATTGTAAGCGCGGTTGCCACGCTCAATATCTATAAACTGGGCCTGTGCCGTGTGCCACATAAGCCCGAAAGCAAGCACGAGGATAAGCGATTGATGCGTCATAGCAGAAGCACTATTTGCGTGTCCATGTCCACTTGCGTTCCGATAGCAAAGTGTCGGCAATCAAGAGCACCAAAGCCATGGAAAGCAAGATTTGAAAGCGGTCGTCGTAGTCAACATACTCTCGCGAAGCCAGTTCCGCTTTTTGTAGCGAGTTAAGTTCAGAAGCAAGCGGCTCAAGACCACTGGTTTGCGCATCAATGCGATAGAAATTGCCGCCGGTTTGGGTCGCCAAGGCACGCAAGTGGTCAGGCACGAATGCGGTGGTAACAATGCCGGCTTGATTGCGCTTAAAATCAATGCGCCGACCTTGTGCATCGAGCACAGGAATCGGCACAGGGTTGTCCGAGCCAATGCCCACTGCATAAATGCGTATTTGCTCAGCTTGGGCGGCATCAATAGCGGCTTGCAAATTGCCTTCGTGGTCTTCGCCATCGCTGAACATCAAGATGACCTTGTTACGCGGCTGGCTTCTGTCACTTGCAGCGGCACCGCTCTCAATGCCACGAAAGGCACGCACCGATTCCAGAATCGCATCACGAAAATTAGTGCCCTGTGGTTGGATAGCATCAGTGGAAGCCACTTCCAAAAAGAGCCGAAGAGCATTCTTGTCAGTCGTTAGTGGGCACTGCAAGAATGCTTCGCCTGCAAAAATAACCAGCCCGATGCGGTCTTCGCCCAGCCTATCGAGCAGGCGACTGATTTCATACTTGGCTTTCTGCAATCGATTGGGCTTGACGTCTTCAGCCAACATACTGTTTGAGACATCGAGCGCAATGACAATATCAATGCCTTTCTTCTTGACCTCTTTGAGGCGCGTGCCGACTTGTGGCGCGGCAAATGCAACAAGAATGAGGGCGGCAGCCACCCAAATGAAGATGGCTTTCCAAACAGCTTGTGCACGGCTATGCGAAGCAGCAAGCTGCTGAACCAATTCAAAGTTCCCAAACTGGCGTAGTGCGTTCCAGCGGGCCCAAAGCCCATAGATAAGAAGCAGCGCCAGTGGAAGCAGCGCCCATAGCCACTGCAGATGTTCTGGATAACCGAACCGCATTCTGCCGAAAGGAAAGCCCAAATATACAGCTTACCACGAAGCCAGTGAAACCAACTGAAAGCCTTGTGCAGCAAAAAGCCCTCAAGAAGATAGGCAGCGTGGGTGGAGTGACTGAACTGTGATTCACCGCAACAAAAGCTGCACGTGCCTTGCCAGCTCACCGCTTTAGTTTCTTGATACGGATTTTGCCCTGCGATGCTTGCAGTGAAATCAGTGCACCGCCACCGTTGAGCGTGATGGTGAGTTCATCATCAGAGCCGTCTATACCATTTGTTCTTTGAGCCTCAAAGTCTGAAAGAATGCGGCTGGCTTTGCTGCGGCTGTTGCCCCCAGCTCGAGCGAGCGAATCAAGTTGAGCAGCGCGTGCCTTTACCAAGTATTTTTGCAGCGCGCCGAGTTGACCAGCAGTGAGGACATAGCGAAGGCTGTCAATGCTAACAACAATTGTTGAACCACCAAAGCCTTCTGGCGTGGTAATCAAAACAGGTTTTAGACGCAGGCTGTCAATGACAAGAACAGAGCTGTGTGCAAAGTGATTGGGTCGCACAATTACTGCAGAGCCCGTAATAAGACTATCCACAATGCGCCCTGATCGTACTAAAGGAAGTTTAATAGTTGTGTCAAAGCGAATCACGAGGCTGTGTTCATCGATGTCTGTTGAGTTGCGAAGTGCGCGCAGCTCTTGAATGAATGCATCAATTTCTCGCAGGCGATGGAGCGTATGGAGGTAAGGTAAGCGAGACAAAGATAGTGAGTTGTCTCGTACTTGTGCTTCAATAGTCGCTTTTGCTGATTCAGGCACGCGAAGCTCAATGTCGCCAAATGTGGTGCTTAGGAAGCTGTGTCCAGCCGCATTGGGGAGAAGTTCTGCGTAGATGTTGCCTGCAGTGGCGTGAGCTGAAATTGTCCCAGCAATATTTTCCAAACGAATAGAGCCGCTGCTGGTTTTCACATCTACTTTACCAGTGGCGCGTTTCACTGTGATGTGACCGCCAGAGGTAGAAGCACTCAGGTCAGAATAGGCGGCTTGCACGCGAATATCGCCACCAGAGGTGTTCAGAAATGCATCGCCCTGAACAGAATCTATATAGATGTGTCCCCCTAAGGTTTTGACATGCAATTTGTTGCCAGCTGTGCCAATACGCACTGTGCCGCCTGAGGTGCTGACATCTAAACGACCACCGACTTTGCCGATGCGAACATCGCCGCCTGAAGTTTTTACATATCCGTCGCCTTGGGCTTCTTCAAGAGAGATAGAACCGCTGGTGGCAGAAAGGTCAACGTTGCCTTTCACCGTGTGTAGGCGAATATCCCCATAGTTGCTCGAGGCGCGCACAGAACCAAGAAGTGTCTCTCCAAGCAAAATATCGCCAGCCAGTGATTTGAGCTCGAGGTTGAACATGACAGGCACGCTGACTTCAAAGCGGAGAAGACGACTCGGGCGGCTCGGCCAACTGGAGCGTTGAGGACGGTAACTGACACTTACAGTATTACCGCTCTGAGCTATTTTGAGAGCGTTGCTCTCGTCCTCGTCGATGCCCACTGCGCGTATTGAGACCACATTGTCGTCTCTCACCGAGACCACGATATCCCCAGCGCTAATGGAAATTTGCAGAGACCCACCGGGCTGAACGAAGAATGTGCGTTCAATGTCAGTGCGCTCGTCTGAGAGCGACCCGCCAAATAGCGTGCGATGAAGCGCTAAAAAAAGCAGCAGCGATGCAACCAGATTCTTCATAGCTTGTAGCAGTTGGGTTATTGGAGAGAAAGAGGTTCAGAAAGTTCTTCGAGCAATGCACCTGCATTAGTGCGAATGTATGGATTCTCATCTTGCTCCAAGCGCGTTCGCAACTTAGAAAGCGAAAGCGCATCAAGCGAGAAGCCAATGCCGCGTGCAAGTGCGTCTATCGCCGCAATGCGTAGACCAGCGTTTGAGTCGTTCATCAATACATAAAGCAGCGCTTGACCAATTTCAGCAGTGGGCGGCAACTGGAGCAGAAGGTTCAAAGCATTATGCCGTAACTCAGTGTGCAGGTCATACTTAACAACGCGAATCAGTGCAGCACGAATATCAGGCTGATGCAATAGGGCAGGTGTTTGATGCAAAATACCAAAGGCTTGCTGGCGACTCTCCAGCGGTTGATCAGCAGCCAAAGCACGGGCTAACAAAGCACAAATGCGAGGGTCATGCACTGTGCCAGATAGTTCCTGTGGCACAAGTACATCGAAGTCAATGCGGCAGGTGCTATCGGTAAGGGATTCGATGGTGCGAACAAGAGCCCGTTGTGCAAAGTCCTTGGAAAAACCTTGTGTGGCAGAGTGAGAAAGAGTAGGCAGCTTAAACGAAAGAAAGAACGTAACATACCCAACCAATCCACCTAAGATAAACACCAGCACCATAGTGAGTGCCAGTTGATAAAGTGATGCAGGCTTTGCGTGCAGCGGTATGAACGCCTCAAGCGCAAACAAAAGCCGCTGATAGAAAGAAGGTGGAGCTGCTTCAAGACGAAGACGGGATTTCAGGGCAGCACGGGCATCAGCTAAAAGTGTTGATGGAGGTGAAGTGGCAAAAGCTGTGTTAAGGCGTGCAAGCAAGGTTTGCAGTGTGCTAACCTGTTCTCTTGCAACCGCGTCTTGCTGAAGAAGGGCATCTATTTCTTCCTTTTCGTCGTTGCTGAGTGCATTCAGCACGTAGAGTATCAGTCGTTCATTGAGCTCATTAGGGTTCATCGTCGTCATGATAATTGTTGGTTAAACGGATAAATCGCGTAGCACGCGCTGCAAGCGGGTAACAGCCTCATAGAGATGCTTCTTTACGGTGCCTTCGGCACAGTTCATCATCTTAGCGATTTCTTTGATGGAGTAACCTTCATAATGTTTGAGCAAAAATGCCATCTTTTGATGGGGTGAAAGACTCATCAAGGCCTCCTCAACTTGCAAAGCAAGCATAGGACTGGGCGATACAGCGTAGCCATTGAGGGCGTCCTCGGACTTGAGCACATCTTGTTCCTGAGATAAGCGTTGCTGCTGCGTACGGTAGCTCAGGCAAACATTTGTAACGATTTGATATAGCCAAGTGGAAAACTCGCTGCGACCTTCAAACTGCGGCAAACCTCTATAGACGCGCAGAAAAATTTCTTGGTAGAGGTCTTTAGCATCTTCCTCGCTGGCGGTATATCGCCATACCAGTGCAAGCACCCGCTCATCGTATCGCTCAACAAGGCGTTCAAATGCACGGAGGTTACCTGCCTGCGCAGCCTGAATCAAATCCATCTCAGAAATCGACAGTTCGTGCTTCGCCATTGCGAGTAGTTGGCTTCGCTTTCTTAGTAAGACTGGCAGAGAAGCCAAAAAGTTGGGGGTGGAAAAATTTTTCATGGATTTGGCAGGGAGAGATGCAGGCAAAAGCTCACTGGGCATACACCACCGATATGAAGATGTTCAATAGGACACCGCATTTGTGCCTGCCTGCAAGCAAATTGAAGCGTGTGGCACAGGGATAGAATAAGATCGCGCATGCTCTGCGCAGCGATTACAAATAATCTGTGCAGCAGAGTGAGGTGCAAGTAGCATTGTGGTTGGATGTTTCACATATCACGCAGGGCAGCACAGAGCGGAGTAGCTTGGAGCACGCAGAGAGCGCAGTCAGGTAAAAAAGGGAGCAGCGTTGAGACGTTCGCTTCGCCGCTCCCAACTTTGTATCCCTATTCCATCTTTAATCCAGCTGTGAAGTTTTGGTGTCAGCGTTCTTAACATACTTTTCGAGCCACTCATGCATTTCATACAGCATGTGCATCACGGATTCACGGGCTTGGTAGCCGTGTGATTCATGCGGCAGAAGCACCATTCGGGCAGTCTTACCAAGCCCTTTAAGCGCATTGAAGAACCGCTCGGTTTGAATCGGGAAGGTGCCTTGATTGTTGTCAGCTTCGCCGTGAATGAGCAAAATGGGTTCATTGATTTTATCGGCATGCATAAAAGGTGACATGGCAATGTAGGTTTCAGGGGCTTGCCAAAGCGTGCGTTCTTCGTTCTGGAAGCCGAAGGGGGTCAGCGTGCGATTGTAGGCGCCGCTGCGGGCAATGCCAGCTCGGAATAGGTCAGAATGTGCAAGGAGGTTTGCCGTCATAAACGCGCCGTAAGAGTGACCACCAATCGCAATCCGACGGCGGTCAGCTACGCCGCGCCGCACGACTTCCTCCACAGCGGCTTTGGCACTTGCAACCAACTGAGGAATGTATGTGTCGTTAGGCTCCTTGCCACCCTCACCGACGATTGGCATAGTTGGGCCGTCCAAAATTGCGTAGCCTTGCGTGAGCCAAAAAAGTGGCGACCCCCAGTTGATACGCGTAAAGCGATATGGAGAGCCGACAACTTGACTGGCTGCCTGTGCACTCTTGAACTCGCGCGGATAAGCCCACATCAGCATCGGCAGAGGACCTTTCTCTGGTGTCCAACCTTCAGGGGTATAAAGCGTCGCAGAAAGCTCCACGCCATCTTCGCGCTTGTATTTGATGAGTTCCTTCTGAACTTTTGCCAGAGCGGGTGCAGGATGCGGAAAATTCGTCAGCGCGGTCAGCGTGTTATCAGATAGGTTTCGCACAAAGTAATTTGGTGGGTCTGTTTGCGACTCACGGCTGGTTACGATGCGCTGGCTGGCTTCATCCAGCACGTCAATTGGATATTCGTAGTAGGGCGCAGCTGACTGCCAGAGACGCTCTGCTTTCTTTGTGGTGAGATTAAACTTATCCAGAAAAGGCTTGTCGCCCTCAGGGGAGGCACCTTCGCCAATCATCAGGAGCGCATTGCCGCCATCAGCAAGATGTAGGACTGAAAAACCGTTTGGGAGCATTTTCATCACTGGCTCGCCTGGGTCACTGTATCGGTCTTCAAAGGAGCGGTCAAAAAGCAAATCAGGCTGAGCATCTTTGACATCAGGCATAAGTTTCCAAGTGCGGATTTTGCGTGTCGACCACCAAGTTTCGCTGATGAGCGCAAAGTGCGTCTCGCTCCAGAGTGCGCTTTGAAAGCGATAGGTTAAGGCTGCAATTTCCTTCGGTGCATCTGTAAACGGCTCGGCTAAAACAAAGAGCTTATCACGCACCTCAGCTTTGACCTTCGGGTCGCCATTATCCTGAGCTTCGACCCAGTAAAGCGTGGCTGGGGCATCGGGACGCCACTGACAATTCCGGACACCTTTGCGTGCTGCATCACGCCCAAGCGGAATATCTTCAGCAAGCGGTAAGTCAGCAATTTCCTTAACCAATTTGCCAGTCAAGTCCAGAACTTCAATTTTCTTCGGAAAACGGGCGGCGGGCACAAGGTATGAAAAGGGTCGGTGCAGCGTTTCCACCAAGAGATACTTCCCATTTGGCGAAGGCTGAAAAGTGGCAATTAAACCTTCTTTGGCAATCGGTTTGAGCGCGCCAGACAGCGAGACTTGCGCTAACTTGGACGCAAGGAAATACTCAAAGAGTGCCTCATCGTGAGCGTTTTTCAGAAGGTCTTGAAAGGTTGGTGCAGCAGCTGTCTTGCCCGAAGTTTCTTGAATAACAGGACCAGTTGGCACGGCAGGCGCCAGAGGCTCTTTACCACGCTTGTCGGAGATAAGTTTAACAATCAAGCCTTTGCTGTCGGGCAACCACACAAATGCTGGACCGAATGCATCATTCAGAGGTGCATTAATCAGTTTCTTTGCACTGGCCGTAGCTACATTAGCTAACCAAAGCTCAATGCTGTTGGAGCGCGTAAGGGTAAAAGCAAGGTAAGCCCCATTTGGCGACCAACGCACATTCGTAATACGTGCCTCACTGGGCAAGCCTGAAATCACACGTTCCTCTGGTTTATCAATTGACCGAAGCACCAGTTTAGTAAAGTAACTGGCTCGGCTTGGACCGTTGGTGCGCGGATTGATACGCAAGCCAGCAAGACGATACTCAGGTGCCGCTAACTCCGAAATCGGCGGCAGGCTCGGCCGTTCCAGAATAAGCATCAAGGTGCGATTGGGCGAAAGGCTGACAGCAGGCGTAGGCGGCGCATCTACCAAATCGGCAATCGCCTTCGGTGGCATCTTATAGCCAGTGCTACCTTGTGCGAAAGTAGATTGGCTCATAGTTAGCAAGGCAAGTAGTGTGAGCGCAAGGCGCAGCCGTAAAATAGTTGCTTGCATAGTTGAAAAGTCATAGTTGTTGATGAGCTTCTTGCTTGGGAAGGAAGCTAAGAAAATCTGTGGTAAGTTCAACACTATGAAGTATCACAAAGTGAAGTAAGCGCAAAAGGAAGTACTCACTCTTTCTTTTAAGATAGTCTTACCCCTCAAATAGCTGACATCGGAGTGGCTCAGCCTCTGGAAGCAGCACAGACACAGTGCGTTCTAAGGCGAGTTATTATCATACGGTCTCACTGCTGGGTTTGGAATTATCCAATACATACCGTAATATCGGCGGCTGTTCAACGCCTGTTGAACAGAGAACTCTATCACAAAACAAAAAAGGAGGGATGCTGTATGCAAGCTATTCGCTCACTTGTTCTTTCTTTGACGCTTCTGGTTGTGCTCTCGCTATCGAGTTGCCGCGACCAATCCTTCAGCCCACAGCTGCCCGAAGAAAAACCCACTGTCCAAAAAAGCACTGTCATTGAAGGGCACTATATTGTTGTGTTCAAAGACTTTGAGGCTGCCCCTGAGCTTACAGCCAGTCAAAAAACCCGTCTCCGCACCCCACAGTATGCTGAATTGCAAGCAGTCCGAAACAAGGTTGATGACCTTGCCGCTTTGTATGGCATTGATCGGAGCAAAATCGAGCGCACATATAGCTACGCCCTGCAAGGCTTTGCAGCAGAACTCACAGAGGCACAAGTCGAGGCATTGCGTAAAGACCCAAGAGTCGCATACGTAGAGCCTGACCAAGAAGTGACACTGAGCTACACCGTAGATGATGAACCCAAAGAGCAGGCTGAGCTAATGAATCAGACCACACCTTGGGGGATTACACGTGTCGGCGGTGCCGTCAATGCAGCAGGGCTCTCACGCTGGGCTTGGGTCGTGGACTCAGGCATTCAGCTTGACCACCCGGACTTAACGGTCAATACCACATTTGCGCGCACCTTTGTGAACGAGCCTGGCGGTGCAGATGACCGAAATGGGCATGGTACACACGTAGCAGGCACGATTGCAGCGCGCAACAACACAATTGGCGTCGTAGGTGTAGCGGCAGGAGCAACAGTTGTGCCAGTGAAAGTCTTCGGTGCCAGCGGTAGCTCCAGCAACTCCATTATCATTTCAGGTATTGACTATGTTACTGCAAATGCAGTAGCAGGCGATGTCTGCAATATGAGCTTAGGGGGTGGGGCATCAACAGCTGTAGATGATGCAGTACGCCGCTGTGCCGCAAGAGGCATTCGCTGTGCAGTCGCAGCAGGAAATTCCTCTGCCAATGCTAACAATTATTCACCAGCACGCGTCAATGGCACGAACATCTGGACAGTTTCTGCGCACGATGTCAATGACCGCTTTGCATCGTTTTCTAACTATGGCAACCCACCGATCGATTGGTGCGCACCTGGCGTGAACGTCAATTCTACTTGGATTGGTAGCGGATACCGCTCAATTAGTGGCACATCAATGGCGACGCCGCATGTGGCGGGCATCTTGCTGGTAAACAACGGTGTGATCAATGAGCGTAACAACATCAATGGTACGCGCTACGTCATTGGTGACCCCGATTCCTCGCCTGACCGATTGGCTCGGCGATAAGTTTGAGCACATTTTCTATCAAGAAAAGCCGCGAAGCGATTTCGCGGCTTTTTCGTTTTTAACTTCGCATCAAATCTAACTGCTTGGGTACCAGATGACCAACGAGGCGCTCAGCGATCTGCACAGCATTGGTAGCAGCACCTTTGCGAAGGTTGTCAGCGACAATCCATAAGTTCAAGCTCTTTGGCTGCGATAGGTCGCGCCGCACTCGGCCTACGAAGACTTCGTCACGCCCGTAACAATCAATTGGCATAGGGTAAAGCCGCTGTTGCGGGTTGTCTTTGAGCACCACACCCGGTGCAGACGATAAAATCGAGCGCACTTCCTCGAGGTCAAATTCTTGCTCAAACTCAATATTCACTGCTTCACTGTGTCCACCATAAACAGGCACGCGCACTGCTGTGGGCGAGACTTGAATCGAGGCGTCTCCCATAATTTTTTTCGTCTCGTGTATCATTTTCATTTCCTCTTTCGTGTAGCCATCTTCGACAAACTCATCAATTTGTGGCACTACATTAAATGCAATCGGATGAAAGTGCACGTGCTGTGCAGGTTTGACACCTGCCAACTCCGACTCTAAAGCCTCCAGACCTTTTTTACCCTTGCCAGTTACCGACTGATAAGTAGAGACCACTACACGACGAATCTTATAGCGGTCGTGCAAAGGTTTTAAGACCACGACCATCTGGATAGTTGAACAATTCGGATTGGCGATAATCGGTGCAGGGCGTCCATTTTGAAAGATGGTCTCAGGATTAACTTCTGGCACAACAAGCGGCACCTCATGCTCCATTCGGAAAGCAGAGGAGTTATCAATTACAATTGCACCTTGCGCAGCCGCAACGGGTGCCCAAACCTTACTGGCAGCAGCACCAGCTGAGAACAGCGCAATGTCCACGTCAGCAAAAGCGGCTGCAGAGGGCACTTGCACCGTGTAGGATTGACTTTGAAACTCAATTACCTGGCCTGCAGAGCGCTCACTGGCAAGAGGCACGATTTTCTGCACAGGAAAATGCCGCTCTGCCAAGCAAGCCAGCATGGTGCGACCGACCAGACCGGTTGCACCTAAGACCGCAACGGTATAGCGATGCATGTTGATACTTGGTTAGCGTTCAGTGTGCAAAGATACGCACACCGCGCTGTGCTGAGCAATTAAATGCAACAAAAAAGCCCTGTTTGACAGGGCTTTTGGGCAAGCATTGCGCAAAGTGGGCATGTGCTTGCTCGGGCGTTTCAGCCTCCATACTCACTTGGCTGAACGCTATTTGGATTTCACTGCGTCTGAAGCGCTGCTTAGGCTCTTAGCAATCCAGCCTGCAATGCCAGACTTTTCAACCACCGTGCGAGCCACATCGCCTGACTGCAAGAGTGCAAAATACGGCAGCGTAATAGTCGCTAAAATAGGTGCTCCAATCAGCATCGCAATAAATTGTGTGAGGCGGTCTCTGTGCGTAAGATCGCTAATGAGTGCCGTCACCCGATAAGTGCCCATCAGTGGTAGGAAAGGTGCCATCATCACATTAGTAACCGCTTTGGTTGCACCATCAATAAACGCATCGGGCTTGTATTCTTTTTCGGACTTATCGAACCCAGCACCGAGCACCTCAGGAATGTCGTCCAATGCCTTCATGAAGGCTTTATCAATTCCCTTTTCACGAATGCGCGCCGACTGGAAATTAGCCGCTTCGTAAAGTCCCATCAGCACATTAAACGGTGCAGTAAGGAGCAGGGACAAAATACCAGCCATCCACCGTTGTGACTCGTCGCCACTTTTGACAAAGTCGGCACCCAGCTTGAAACCACGATAGATGCCCAAAATTGGAATGTATGGCCAGCTGGTGCTAAGCACAATCCATGCCGTCAGCCAGTCATTCATACGGCGCTGCGCAGGGTCGTCAATGTGTTCATACTTCAGCTTGCCGCTGATGTAGTCACCAAACATCTCAAGAGCATTTCTGCCCGTATCCTTAATCTCAACCTTCATTCCGAGCGACTCGCTGACCTCTGGCAAGAACTCAATGGTGTGCGGCAGCGTAAAGTGATAGACAAAGGCGGTAGGCAGGACTCGAACGGCATCTGCTCCCGTTGCATTGACAGCCATAGTTTTTCTCCTTTGCGATTAAAGGTTTGTAAGAAACATATCCTCAAAAGTCAGCAACCCGTAGGGCTGCGCTACTCTTTTTGCCTCAGCGGGCAGAGGTTACTTCTGATGTGAATTTAGACAAGGCAGGCGGCTTTTCAAAGAAAATTGTAACGACCGAATCGACTTTATCAGCAGTGAACAGGGTTACAATGCCGCGCCCAGCGTAAGATAAAAGTTGCGGATTTCTGCAGGAATGATACCAGGTCCTGGATATGAGTCGGCGCGGCGTGTAAAGTAAAAGTTGTTCGTGAGGTTTGTTACGCCGGCTTCAATGCTAAGCAGTCCAATCTGATAGCGCAGTGACGCATCCGCAACCCAGTATGCTGGAATGATGCCATTGACAGCTGTCGCAGTGCGCACGGCATTGGTAGCATCGGTGAAATGCTCGCCTGTGTAAGAAAATTGCACCGTAGCTTGGAACTTCTCCTGCCGAAAAGTCAAACCAGAGCGGAAAGTGATAGGTGGCACAAGCTCTACGCGTTTCTGGCGAATGGAAGGTTCATCTGTGTTGATGTAACGCGCATCTAAAAGCGCAAAATTAGAGAAAAGCGAGAGGCTAAATGTGGCATAGCGGTTAAAAAGTCTGGCTACATCGGCTTCAATGAATGTTTCAATGCCAATCGTGCGTGAGTCAGCGATATTGGTGCGTAAACGATAGGGCAAAAACAGCGGCGGCTGGTCGTTTTTCAAAAGCAGACCGATTTGGTTGTTGTAGCCCAGCATAAAAAGCGTAAGGTCGTAATACACCAACCCTTCCCAATTGCCACGCACGCCGAAGTCCGCATTAAACCCACGCTCGTCTTGAATGTGGGGGTCAACGGCAAAATTAGGATTGACAATGCGTAGGTCGCTGAACGTGATGGAGCGATAGTTTTGCGAAAAGTTCGCATACACTTCCACGCTACTGCTGGGTGTGTAGCTAAGACCAACACCGAAAAACACAAATGCACGCCGCCGTTCAAGAAACTCATCGGTGCGCTGAACAGCCACTGTGTTGCCAGCTCCATCATACACATACTGCTTAAAATAACCTTCTGCGAAAGTTTGGATATTCTCATAACGGACACCGGGCGTAATAGAAAGCTGCGGCGTGAGCACAAAGATATTTTCTGCAAACACGGAAAAGTTTGTGTTTGGGAAAAGGTAGCTGGAGTTTTCAGGCTCGTTTGGATTAAGAAATTCAAAGGTGGGATTGGCGCTGGCATCGGCATCGCCTTGTTTTTGTGTAGTTCTGCCATGAAAAATCCGAAATCCAGCAAGAAAGCTCGAGAGGTTACCAAAGAAATTGTAACGATGAATGAAGCGTGTTTCATTGGCAAGGTTACGAAAATCGGCGTGGATCAACGTGCGGTTACGTGTGCCATCCAAGCGTGGCACATCGTCATTTTTGAAAATCACATCTAAGTTTCCGACCGATTGGCGGCTTGAGAGCAAGCCATAAAAGCGGCTGTTGAGGCGTGTCAGCTCTGAGAAGTGGTAGTCTGCAGTGAGAGCAGCGACTTGCCAATCAATGCGAAACCAGTTGCGAGGGCGCAGCGATTGGCGGGGGTCTGTTGCAAACTGGTTATCGGTCAGACCACCGGGCTGACGCGCAAGGTAGTGCATGAAAGTGTAGTTCAGCGTGAGCGAAAGTTTTTCTGACAAGGCATAGCGCGTCGATAGATACGCCGTGTGCTGGTAAAATTCAGAGTTGGGGCGCCAGCCGTCACCACGCTTGAATTGATAGAAGCCGTAGTAGTTTAGCCTGTCCAAAGTGCCGCCGATACTATTGAATGAATTAAAGAGACCAAATGAACCAAGCGTTTGCCGCGTGAGGAACTCAAAAGGCTTACCAGCAGGTCCCTCTTTGAAGACAAAGTTGAGCATTCCGCCAAACTGCGTGCCGTATTGAAGCGATGCGGCGCCACGCACAATCTCAATGCGGTCAAGGGCTTCAAAGGGTGGCGTATAGTAGCTTTCAGGATAGCCCAAAGGATCTGCCGAAATATCGTAGCCATTCTGACGCACATTGAAGTTCGAAGTGCGATTGGGGCTTAGCCCTCTACCGCCAATGCCTAATTGCAAACCCGCGCCATCCGATTCCCAGATGTTAAGACCTGAGACCTTCGCAAAAGTCTGACGGGCATTATTGGCGGCAAAGTTCCCGGTCAAGTCAGCCAGCACAATGCGTTCTGTTTTCTTCGCTTCATAGATGGCAACGCCTTCGACTGAAGCAAGTTTAGATATGCCGAAGGCATTAACTTTCTGGTCGCGCACAAAGATGTCGCTGGCTTGGAAAGAAAGTGGCACTAAGCGTATCTCAATAGGCTGCGAGAGCTGAAAGCGGTCTAGTGCTTGCGCAAAAGGTTCGTAGCCGCCTGCACTGACTTTCAAGGAGTCGCGCTCAAAAGGCGGCGCTGCGAAACGAAATTCGCCTTTCGCATCTGTGACCGTGCCAACCCCCTGCGCTTTGAGATAAACCGCTGCGCCTGCAATAGCTTCACCAGTTTCACGGTCGCGCACAGTGCCGAAGACCGTTGCAGATTCTTGTGCCCAAAGTTCTGTGGCAAAGAAAGCAAGGCTCACAAAGTATGTGCAAAGTCTGCAGTGCATCATTGGCTTGCAGAAACCAGTTGGCGTTCAAACGGCAGAATCCATGACTTGTAATGAAACCCCTCTTTTTCTTTGGCAAGATCGACGGTTGGGTCAATCAGGAGCCGACCGGGGCGACCGTTCATCGTAACATACACTTCAGCACGCACCTGTGGGTCTGTGACGCCATGTGCTGCGTAGTAATCGCGTAGAAAGTGCGCAAACTCCAAAATCATATCAGGCTGAAAGGACATTTGCTTTTCTTGGGTCGGATTTAGAAACTCAGCGTTATTGACCACGCCTTCTCGACCCGTTACACTATCCTTGACATAAAAAATTGCAGTGCCGGCCTTTTCTACCAGCATCACACGCCACGAGAAGCGGTAGCCTTGCTCATTCCAGAAAAATTCGCATGGATTCCACCACGAGTTATTCGGATAGAGCAGAAATCGAAAAGGCAGGAGGAATTGCAGCGCAAAATGCACAGCCAAAAGCATCAGAACAAGTGGTTGCCAGCGGGTCTGGTATGTCTTCGCCGATAGCGTTGCAGGCGATTGAGCGCTTAGGGGCAGCGCACGATGCAGCACAGATGCAATCAGACTAATTGCTCTCTTATGAAAGTCTTCTGAGAAGAAAATCGTGGTTGCACCAATCATCACAATAGGGAAGACGCCGATTGGGAACATCATGCCTGTAATCGTGTGGAACAGAACGACAGCAAGGTAAGCCAGCACACGGGTGACTTTCCAAGAAAGAAAGAAGACAATCGTGCAGTCGTAAATCATTCCTGCCCAACTAAATAAGTATGCAGTGAGATCAAATGGCATTGCCCAGCCGATAAGCGGGAGCTTGTCTTGAGCGCGCAACCACAGTCGCAGGGGCATTGCTTCCAAAAGCCACTCTGAGTTGATTTTTGCAATGCCTGCAAAGAAATAAACAATCGCCAGCTGGAGCTTGAACAAATCAATCGTCCAGCGCGGCACATGCTCTACACGAAGTGCTGGACGAAGCAAGATGTCAAGCGAAAAGTATCGATGTGCGGGCACAAGCGTTAGCAAAAACGCCGTGATGCTGACAAAGTAGTAGTGATTGAGATAATAGGCTTTGTCCAGTAGTTCGACATATGTGAAAAGCAAGAAAAATAGCACAGAGGACACGCGGTAAAAAAGCCCTAACATGATGCAAAACGAGGTCAGCCCCATTGCGATGAAGACAAGATACATTCCCACTGCACCAAGCGGTTTGACCCACTCAAAGCCGTAATAAGTGAAGTGCATGACAGGCTTGATGTATTGGTCTTCAATCCAGCCAAGCAGCCAAAACCGAATCGTGCTAATGAGCATCACCAGCCCAAACACTATGCGAAACATTGCGAGCGGCGCAATGTGCACAGGCTTTGTGAGAAATGATGTAAGCATCTGCAGCTTGACCATTTAGCAAAGCAATTGTGTTAGGTCTTCCAAGTGCGTGCTATCCCTCTCACGCTGAGCTTCAAAAAACTCCAAGTCTGCTTGCCTGCGCTGGCTCCAAAGAAAGAGAAACCTTGCCCTGTGTAGTGGAGAGCATCGTTCTCAGTCGCCATCGCCACTGCTGAAAGTGATCGTGAGGGAAAGCAGCGAAGCCATTTCGCTCTTGAAAAAGCGGGTATGTCGCTGCAGCTCGGTGTGGAATGCATCGACCACTGCAAAATTTGAGACAATCGTTTGCGAAAGCGGTGCATCGGGCAGCGCATTCATTCGCTGCTTGACAAGCTCCAGCTGAGCCAGCGTGGAGATAACAAGAGCGGCACCGTTTGGCACGCTACGCAAGTAATCATCAAAACCTAAATCATCTATGCCAGTGCGACGGTGCATACCGAGATAAATCATCTCAATCGCTTGTAAATGCTCACGAATGAACTTGACGGATTTACCGCTGTAGAAGGCTTCCACTTTTTGCGGCTCAGGGCGAGTTTGTCCTGGGCGCTTGCCTGCTGGCAGCCCTACCTTGAAATTCTTGATGTGCTCAAAGCTCTTTACGAACTCGTTAAAGAGCATTGAGGTCGAGCTGCCAACGCTGGTGCCATCATTGGTGATGAATTCAGCACGGTAGCGCTGCCAAGCATTTGCCGTTGCATCTACGTTTGCTTTAATGTCAGCTACAATCGCTTGTAGATACTGCCGTCGGTCAGGATTGCTGAAGCGAGAGATAATTTGTGCAAGCGTGCTATCACTGAAAAGGAGATACTCCACAGCGTTGAACCCGCGTGTATCACGGCTAAAATCATCGGTGGAGAAATTGCGCTGCTGGATTCGCTCTTCAATGCGTGCGGCATTTGTGGGAAAGACCCCGATTTTCTGAAACAGCGTGCCGGTTGATGTGGTCGCTGGCCCAAAATCAAATGTGCAGGCGTATTGCCACGCCGTGTAAGCCTCTTCCCAAGCCTGCTGTGCTGCACGCAAAGCGGCTTCACTGGGCGAGGCTGTAAAAGCATTAACTGCAGCTTGCATTGCATTGACTTTGCTTTGCAGCTCACTGTAACTTGGTATGATGAAATTTTCGGCGATGTTACGCAGCATTGAGCGGCGGTCAAAGCTATCCGTGCTTCCCTCAGTGGTACCGTTGTTACAAGAAACCGCAAAAGTTGCAGCAGTGGCAATAGCCGTAGTCGTAAGCACAAGTGACCACAAGGGGTTTGCAGAAAGACGTCTTAGGAGCAAAGCGGTGCGCATCATCTGTGTCAGTCGCAGTTAGAGTTGGTGAAGGTTTCTGCTTGAAAGCTATCGGCGATTCTGTTGAGCAACCCAATTGAGCTTGAAACTTTCCACCTCTGCATCGGTGAAGCCGTAGATTTGTGCAAGACGCTCAATGACGCCAACGCCGGGGTCGTTACGTCCATCTAAGCGAAAAAGCTCGGCAGCCGTAGGGCTTGAACTAAGAAATCGGAACGACTGTGCAGAGGCAGTGGCATCGAATGGAGCGCGTAGCCGTTCCAGCAATTCATCAATTTGTGCATCGGTGATACGGCGTTGCGAGGCAGGGACAGCTTTCCAGCCAGAAAGAAAGCCAACAGCCTCACCGTAAGCGTGCATTGCGCTGGTAATAGTGGCGTCGTCACGCACACCTGAGGTGAGCGCTGCCAGCGTTGAATGGCAGTAATTAATCACTGTTGCTGCAAGTACCTTCTCCCAATTAAGCTTGAAATCTGCGAGAGCTTTGTCGCGCTCTGAGTTGTAAGCTGAACCTGCGCGCACCGCAGCCTTTGCTGTAATGAGATTACGCTTGATTTGCTCATAGAGACTGTTTCGGTCATTGATGTCGCTACGGCGAGCAGCGTATTGTGCTGTGAAGCGGTCGCGTTGTGGGTCTGTGCTGCGTTCATTGTTAGCAAAACTAGGCTTTGCACCATATATCTCCACAAGCCTATCAATCGTTGCTTCGGTGATGTTGCCAGTGTTGATAAGTGAAACAGCGTGGTTATACATTGCAGCCGCAAAGAGACCTTTTTCGATCACTTGCTCCATTTCCAGCATATTCTCGTCGTAGAGGTAGCCTATGCGTCCACCGTTGGTGGTGGGCACCACACCACCATCACCCGTTGGTGCACTTTCCCATGGGTAGCGGGTGCGTTTGCCTGTCGCCTTTTGCAACTCCTCTAAGGCAACATTTACCTTGTTGCGATAAAGCAGTGGCGTAATTTGTTGCAGGGTCGTGCCGTCCCAGAAACTACGCAAGGAAGCCAGCGTCAGCGTTGAGTCCATATTGCGCCCGACTTGCATATGTGCGGTGAGCGCTGCAAGCTCTGTGCGCACACGTGCTTCGGTCGCTACATTTGCTGTGTAGCCCGTCGAGTCATATACCGACGGAATATCGAGCGGTGAGGTAGGTGAACTTGGATTATTGCGGCAAGCACTAAGCAGCAGCGCCGCAAAAAGCATCAGGCGTGCAAGTGAAAGCAGACGCATTTGGATTATTTAATTAGACAAAATCTAATTTAATAGATATAAGATGATTTTGCAAGGGAAAGAGCGCAAAGAAGAGCTAGGAAGTGAAGTGGCTACTCGAACGAAGTGCCAAAGTAGGTTTGAACTTTGCTTAAAAGCCAGCCGTGAATTTTGCCGTTGGTAGCTATAATATTTCCCGATTTGAGGTAATCGTTATTGCCCTTAAAATCAGTAACCACACCACCGGCCTCCTTAACAATGAGTGCCCCAGCGGCAATATCCCAGATTTTGAGACCATATTCCCAGAAACCATCGAACCGACCGCAAGCCGTGTAGGCAAGGTCAATTGCGGCGGAGCCTGGACGACGAATGCCAGCAGTGCTAACTAAAATGTCCTTGAAGAGATTGAGGTAAGCATCTAAGTGTTCATAGACCTTGTAAGGGAAACCGGTAGCTAAGAGCAATTTTTCGCTGCGAAAGTTTCGCGTAACACGGATGCGGCGATTGTTAAGATAAGCGCCGCGCCCTTTCTCAGCCGTGAAAAGCTCCTTCGTCATTGGCTGATAAATTGCACCAACTTGCAATTCGCCCCTTTCATCCATCAACGCCACACTGATGCAGAAGATGGCAAGCGAGTGAATAAAGTTGAGCGTGCCATCAATAGGGTCAATAATCCAGCGCCGACCTGAAGAGCCTTTCTCCAGCGTGCCTTCTTCGCCCATTATCTCATCGTAAGGAAATTTCTTGCGAATAGCCTCCGCAGCAAGTGCCTCGCATTCTTTGTCAACTTTGGTGACAAAGTCGTTGCGGTCCTTAAGACTAATGTGCGCAGTGGAAAGATGCCCAAAGTTTTTGCGGGCATACTTTCCAGCCGATTTTACAGCTGTAATAGCGGTGATAAGTTCGCGCGTCATACTTCATTCTTCCAGAGGTTTTTTGGTGGAACAAACAGCTATTGAAGCATGTTACTAAGTTAGCTCTCCATGCTATGAAACGTTTGCTTGCTTTTCATCATTCCGAAGGGTCGAAACAACACTTCAAAGGTGAGAAATTCTAAATGCTTGCACAACGCTTGTGTCTGAAGCAACGCCACTAATTACGCTCCGAGCTGTTAGCCGAATATACAACCTCAATGCAGCGCCAGTAGTGGCGCTCAAAGGCGTCAGTTTCACAGTGATACGTGGCGAATATGTCTCTATTGTGGGCAAATCAGGCAGCGGCAAGTCAACTTTGCTGAACCTAATTGGCGGAATGGATTTGCCGACTTCAGGGGAGATTGAAGCGGCAGGCAAAGTGCTGACGAAAATGAATGCGTCTGAGCTGGCACACTACCGACGGTATGTGGTCGGAATGATTTTCCAAGCCTTTAACCTCATTCCAAATATGACAGCTTGGGAAAATGTTGCGTTGCCAATGCTCTTTTCAGGCGTGCCAGAATCGCAGCGGCAAGCCCGTGCCAAAATGTTGCTTGAACGCGTCGGACTAGAGCACCGCTTTAACCACCGTCCCGTTGAACTTTCAGGCGGCGAACAGCAGCGCGTGGCAATTGCTCGTGCCCTTGTCAATGATCCTGAGTTTTTACTGGCGGACGAACCTACAGGCAACTTGGACTCTCGCACATCTGAGGAAATTATTGCACTGCTGCAAGACATTCATGCCAGAGGCAAAACCGTCCTGATGATTACGCATGACCTATCACTAGCAGAGCAACTCTCGACACGCATTATCACACTGCGAGATGGGGAAGTCATTTGCGACGAAGCTCATAAGCCAACTTTAAACAAAGTATGAGTGCAAGCGACCTTGTGAAATTTGCCATAGGCAACTTGCGTCGTGCACCGCTCCGCTCACTGCTCACAATTCTGGGCGTGGCGATTGGCACTGCCGCGCTCGTGGCAATGGTCTCTTTTGGCAGCGGTTTGCAAAAAACATTCTCTGATGAGTTTAGTGACCTCGAGCTATTCAATACGGTGCGCATCACGCCGACCCGTGTGGATCTCTCCACTATTTTCACGCTTTCCCGACGCACAGTACGAAATCTCCAGCAGCCAGAAGAAAGAAATCAAATCATACTGACCGATTCAGTGCTTCAGCGTGTGCGCGACATCGTTCAGCCGCTGGCACCAAACGCTTTGGTTTATCCCGAAATCATCTTCCCATGTAAGGTCATCGTGGATACGATGGAAACAATTGTGATGGCAGAAGCCCTGCCTGCAGCCATTGCAAAAGTAGCGGGGTATCGTGAAATCCGCATCGGCAAGTTTTTTGAGAGCGATACGGCAAGCGATGTGGTGATTTCAGAAATTTTGCTCACTCGGATTGGGATTCGCAATCCGCAAGCAGCCATTGGAAAGCTCATCAAACTAACTACCATTGCCCTCGATGCTCAAAAATTGCTGACTAGCCCTTTGCCTATCTTCAGTGCAGGACTGCCAATTGCTGAGCGCAGCTATGACTTTCGCATCGGTGGTGTGCTAAGCAGCGACATTCAGAAACTCTCCAGCGGCTTTCGCTTGATTTTGCCGATTGAGACCTCTGCAAAAATTAGCCGCCTGAATTTTCTTTCAACTATTGAACTTTTGCGCAGAAATGAACAAAGTGCGGGCTATCAAGCCATCATCATTCGCGCCAGTAATCAGAAAGAATGTGAAGCGATTGCCGCAGCGATGAATGCAATCGGGCTCAATGCCACAAGTTTTACCGACCAATTTGAGGAGTTCAAGAAACTTTTCTTGCTCTTCGACCTTGCGCTGGCTGTAATCGGCACCGTAGCGCTGGTGGTGGCAACGCTAGGTATTGCTAATACAATGGTAATGTCGGTGATGGAGCGATACCGTGAAATTGGCATTATGAAGGCAATTGGTGCAGGCGACGACGATATTCGCAAAATCTTTTTTGTAGAGAGCGCCGTCATTGGCTTCTTGGGGAGTGTTGCTGGACTGGTAATTGGACAGCTTGCAACTGAGGGCATCAATGCCTTAGTGAATTGGTATGTTTCATCGCAAACGGGCACGCGAATCGACTTCTTTTACTTTCCACTTTGGTTAGTTTTGAGCGCAATTGGGTTTGCAGTGTTCATCAGTCTGGTAGCAGGTTTTTATCCAGCGCGCCGTGCAGCTCGCATTCAGCCTGTTGAAGCCCTGCGTTATCAGTGAGCACTTTATGCCTTGTCAATCTCTAATCAATCTCTAATTAGCGCCAACTCTGCCAGTAGAATTTGGCTAATGCTTAGACAATTGCCGCTCTATCCTTCGCTCGCAGCGAGAACGAAGAAGTGTTATTGTTGGAGCAAACACAGCAGATCTAGACGCTTTGCCGTGCTGGTTTATTTAGAGCTTTTCCAAGATGAACTCGGTCATTAGTTGGTGCAAGTGGAAGCGTGCTGGACCGCGAATGCCGTGATATTGCTCAGGGTAGAACATTGCTTGAAAAGATTTGCCAAGCTCCTGCAGCTTCTTGGCAAAGGCAACAGAATTCTGAAAATGCACATTGTCATCCAGCGTGCCGTGAATCAAGAGAAAGTGACCTTTGAGCTTGTCAGCGTGTGTAAGTGGGGCAGAGATTTCATAGCCTTTAGGATTGCGCTGCGGCGTATCCATATACCGCTCTGTGTAAATCGTGTCGTAAAATTTCCAGTGCGTAACGGGCGCGCCCGCGATGCCTGCCTTGAACACTGGCTCGCCCAGTGAGTTGCCATATGTCATACACATGGAGGCCATATAACCGCCGTAACTCCACCCATAGATGCCAATCCGACTTTTGTCGACAAAGGGCAGCGATGAAAGAAACTTTGCGCCAGCCACTTGGTCTTCTGTTTCAGCGATGCCTAACTTTTTGTAGGTCAGTTTCTTAAACGCTGCGCCGCGAAAGCCCGTGCCCCGATTGTCCACACTGAAAACCAAATACCCTCGCTGTGAAAGGTAGTGATACCAAAGGTTGACCGCACCCCACATATTGCGCACAGTTTGTGAACCTGGACCGCCATAGACATGCATGAGGACAGGATATTTCCTTGACGAGTCAAAGTCTGCTGGCAAAAGCAGCCAAGCATTAAGTTCCACACCTGTCGCATTTTTGAACGTAAGAAACTGCACTTTGCCCATTCGGTATTCAGAGAGTGTTTTCTCCAGTGCTGCGTTGTTTTCCAGCTCACGCACAAGCGACCCATCTTTTTTGCGCAGGTAGAACTTTGGCGGTGTGCTGACACTCGAATATGTGTGGTAGTAAAGTGAGCCATCGGGCGAAAACTCTGCGCTGTGCGTGCCACGCTCCGAAGTAAGCCGCCTAAGGTCAGAGCCATCAAACTTCACCGAATACAGATGCCGCTCCAGAGGACTTTCTTTCGCCGATGTGAAATAAAGCGTCTGGTTTGTCTCATCGACATAGAGCAAGGCATCGTCATCAAAATCGCCTTTGGTCAGTTGGGCTTTGAGCGTGCCGTCGTAGCCATAGAGATAAAAATGCTGGTAGCCATCACGGTCAGAACTCCAGATAAATGCTTCTGAATTCTTGAGGAAACGGTAGCCGTTATGTTCCACTTCAATCCACGCTTCGCTGCGTTCTGTGAGCACAAGGCGAGAGGTCTTTTGCTCAATGTCATAGAAGAAAAGCTCCAGCACATTTTGCTGCCGGTTGAGCCGCTGGTAAGCCAGTCGCTTGGAATCAGGTAGCCAGTCAATGCGTGGAATGTAGATGTCCGTATTTTCGCCAAGGTCAATATAGGTCGGCTGCGGTCGGCGCGAATCGACACTGACGACACCAATTTTCACAAGCGAGTTTTTGTCACCTGCCTTGGGGTAGCGGTATTCCAGAAATGAGAGATAAAGCGAATCATACTTGGCGATTTTGAACTCAGGCACTTGGCTCTGGTCAAGTCGCCAGAAAGCAATGTGTTTGGAATCAGGCGACCACTGCCAGCCGTCAATGATGGAAAACTCTTCTTCATAAACCCAATCAAAAACGCCGTTGAGAACATTAGCGCTGCCATCTCGTGTAAGCTGCGTTTCCCTGCCTGTGTCAATGTCATAGACGAAAAGATTTTTGTCGCGCACATAGCCAACCTTTTTGCCATCGGGCGAGAGCTTAATGATTTCATATTCACCTTTGATGCGGGAGATTTTCGTAACAAGGTTGGTCTTTCGGCTGTAGAGATAAACTTCACCGCCCGTTTTAAGCCGACGCGCAGGCAGTGCACCTGTAAGCAAGATATACTCTTTATCGCGACTGATTTCAAAGTGTGCAAAGTCAATTGGCTTGCCTAAAAACTTGAGGTCTTCGCCACGCACAAGAATTTCTTTCTGATTGTTTAGCGCATTAACAAGAACAATGTTCACTGTCTTAGTTTTTTCATCAGCCTCGAGTGCAGCATAGGTGTCGCCGCTAAACCAGTTAAACCCTTCCACAAAGCGTGGCAGGAGTTTGCGCGATTTGAAAATCTCCTCAAGCGTCAGAGATTTTTCTTGCGCAATAGCATATGTGGAAACCCAAAGAAGAAAAAATGAAACGATGAGACGAGTCATTGTTGCAGATAAGTTGATTCCTGAGATGTTTTTTGAAAAGGTCTCTGGAACAAGGCGTTCCATTCTTCGGGCGAAAGATAGGATTTCGGGTGCAGTGTTGCAGACACTTTTTGCGCCAGTGCAGCGCGCTCCTTTTGCGACGGGTGCGTAGAAAGCACAGATGGAATTTCAAAGCTGCTGCTGCCAATGCGCTCTAAGAGGCGTGGCAAAGCGCGCGCATCAAGACCAGCAGTTTGCAAAATTTGCAGGGCAAATTCATCGGCTTCAAGTTCTTCGCTGCGGCTGTAGGAGAGGTCAAGCAGATTGGAACTCTGGCTAAGCAAAATGCCAGAAAGTCCTTGCACATCACCAAAGGCAATGGAGAGCGTGACGGCAAAAAGTGCACTGCGCAAAAGGCGCTTTGAGCCGTGCCGCAACGCAACATGCCCAGCCTCATGGGCCAAAAGCCCAAAAAGTTCACTTTCGCTGCGAATTGAATCCAAAATACCACGATAAAGCACAATGTAACCACCAGGCAAAGCAAAGGCATTTTTGACCTGCCGATTTTCCACGACCATAATCTTGAGATGCAGGGCAGTGTCGCCGTGCCATCTGCGAATAAGCGTAGCACATTTTCGGAGTGTGGCATCTGCAGCAGAGTCTTTCTCGAGGCGTTCAGTGCGCAAAAAATCATTCAGTGCAGCTTCGCCTAAGGCGCGTTCCAGCTCAGGGGGCACTCGAGCCGCAGAATATGATACAAGGGCATTGATGCCCAGCGTAAAGAAGAGTACGCCCAAAGCAGCCAGCACACCAAAGAAAATGAGCGTGCGAAGATAAAAGGGCGTTTTGAACTCGCGGCTTGCCTTAAAAAACCCGTTTCGTTCCAGTACTGCAATGCCAGCACGGTCAGAGAGCATCACGACACTATCTCCCAGTGCCTCTGCTGTGATTTTGACAAACTCTGTGTTCGGCTGCTCTGAGACTTGGAACGAACCGACAGGCAAGTCTATACCTGCATCTTGCTTTTCGATGTGCAAGCCACTGGGTGCAATACGCAGCACAATGCGCTCAGGCGTTGAGGCGCTGCGATGAAAGAGCTGTGCAACCCCTTGCCATTCCAGCGGTTCTGGCATATAGTTGAACCAGTTGAGTCGTGAAAAATACTAACTACAAAATTGCCAAATCTTGAGGAAAGATGAACGCCTTCTGCTACAGCATTAAAACGTTGCCAGAGTCATGCACGAGGGAGAAATCAGGCGTAGCGAACAAAGCATAAAGCAGTCTCAAAGACGCTGTGCATTTCTTTAGCGGGTGAGCGTGTATTTTTGCGCCTAATTTTAACTGAGCATATTTCAAACAATGGCGGTAAAACTTCGGCTTGTCCAACACGATTGCGTGCTAGCAAACTTTAATGAAAATCTCTGCAAACATATTGCGTTTTGTGAGCAAGCGATCCGAGACGGCATAGAATTCATTGCATTCCCCGAACTTTCGCTGACTGGCTACCTTGTGCAAGATGCAGCGCAAGACTTAGCCATGCACATTTCAGATGAGCGCCTGCAGCCGCTTCGAGAACTCTCTAAGCATCTCTCAATTCTCTGTGGCGGCATTGAACTCTCTGATGATTACGGGGTCTATAATGCGGCATTTTTCTTCGAGGATGGTATAGCAAAGGTAGCGCATCGCAAGGTTTATCTGCCAACCTACGGAATGTTTGAAGAACTGCGCTACTTTCAAGCAGGTCAGCGCATTGAGCCGATTGAATCGCGGCGGCTAGGCAAGATAGGGATTGCGATTTGTGAAGATAATTGGCACGTTACAGTGCCGCTGCTGCACGCTTTGCAAGGCGCAAAAATACTCTTTGCAATGGTAAATAGCCCATTGCGAATAGATTTTGAGACAGGCGATATAAGCGTGGCGGCAGTATGGCAGCGGCTGACACGCACATTTGCCGGGCTTTTTTCTGTGTATGTCGCATTCGTGAGCCGAGTAGGCAATGAAGATGGGCTGACATACTGGGGCGGCTCTGAGGTGATTGCGCCAGATAGCTCGCAGGTGGCGTCTTTGCCTCAGTTTGTGGAAGCAGCCTTAGACTGCACAATTGATATGAACGCTGTAAAACGCGCTCGCTTGCGTTCCTCCCATTTTCTTGATGAAGATGTGCGCCTAATTGCAGCGGAACTGCAGCGGATTGTGGCTAAGCAGCATAACTTAGGCTAAGCACGCCTCAGTGCAAAGCAACCCTACTCAAACTTTTTTACCGTTGGGCGACGTAGCTCCTGCCGTGAGCGCGGATGAGGCTGCAAAGAGCGCAGTCGCTCCTGACGAGATTTTCGGTCAACGACAAAGATGGTAACCTCAATTTCATCTTCACTATACCCTGCAGCTTGTGCAGCGGCGATAACTGCTTTATAAGTCGCTTCACTCAGGAGAGACTTGGGCGTGCCAGTAGTCTGAAAGTAAAAGTATTCTGTGCGATAGGTGCTGTCCGCAGCCAAAGTAGAAGTCGCACTTGGCGTGTCGCAGTGGCGATGTGGCGTGCTCGAGGGTGAAGATGAAAGTAGCAGTGCGGCAGTGAGCAAAAACAAACCTCGTTTCATACTCTGCTAGGTAAGATTAAGGGCAACCTGTTCAGCAGGAAGCTAAGACTTCTATGTGAAAAAGCAAATTGCGTTGCGGCGCACAAGTTATGCCATCATGTTTTATGGCAGGTCGAGTTGTGAGTTACTTAGGCTGCTCCCCGCAGCAAAGCAATAAAAGATGCAGAGCCGTCTTTCTATGCAGGAATAGTATAGCTACTGGCTAAGCAGCCTTGTAACCACGACGAATTTCATAGAGCGTCAGCACGGGGATGACTTCAGTGTGCACAAATCCAGCGGCTTGCATCATCTCAATCAGATTGCCGCTCAGAAAAGCTTCTGCATATGGTTCAAGGAAAAGCAGACTACTGATATTGCCACCTAATTTTGAAATGCTGGTAGACTGCGCGCCGTCAAACACCAAAAACACTCCGCCGGGCTTTAGCACACGCAGCGCTTCTTTCATCACGTTTAGCCCTGCCTCAGGCGGCATTTCGTGAAAGAGCAGCGAAGCAGTCACAGCATCAAAAGTGTTGCTCTCAAAGGGTAAATGCTCCGCGTTGGCATGAAGAAAAGTGATGTTGGAAAACGCTCTAGCTTTGAGCTGCGCAGCTGCAATCATATACGGCGAAAGGTCAATGCCGACTATTTGTGCATTCGGTAGTCGTTCTGCAATAAAGCGCGTTGCAGTGCCTGTGCCGCAGCCCAAATCCAAAATGTGCTGGGCGTCACTGGGAAACATCTGGGCAAGCGTTGTGCGGAGATACGACTCACTGGGTACAAGAATTTTATTCGTAATTGGGTCGTATGTGATGGCGGCATCCTTATTAAGGTATCCGCCCTCTACGCTATGAAAATCTTGAAGGTAGTAGTCGGGATACTGCACGCTGGGGTTTTTGAGTCTAGCGCCCTCTGCTTGTAGGTCAACACCGTCAAAGATGCGTTCCGTAAGAAGCGGGCGCAACCACGCTTCGTTGGCTTCCAGAAAATTGACAATGCTTTGCTGAAGAAAACTGCGAGCTACTTTCATACTACGTGTCGGTTGAATTGCAGCAGCTCTAACGGTGATTTCAAGCACGACGTTTCAGGGGCAAGATAGGAATTACGAGAATCACGCGCTGTTCGGTTTGGAATTGAGCCGCAAAGGCGCTACATTTAAGCGGTTCACTGAGCGTAGAAATCCGCACCTTTGGATACCCAAGTCGCTGTATCTAAGTCGCTTCTCGCTCTGACCACACTTAATAACTTAAACTTACTACGCTCAGACAATGGCAACGAAACTCTATGTCGGCAACTTGAATTACGCTACCAGTGAAGAAGGGCTTCGCAACGTTTTTGCCAATTTCGGCGAAATCGTTTCTGTGAAGATTATTCAAGGAAAAGGCTTCGGTTTTGTGGAGTATAAGTCCGCAGACGACGCCGAAGCAGCTAAGGAAGCTCTAAACAACACACAATTAGACGGTCGCTCCATCAAGGTAAGCGATGCACGCCCACAAGAAAAGAAGTCCTTTGGAGAACGAGGCGGATTGGGAGGCGAGCGAAGATTCGGTGGTAGCAAAGGCAGTAGCGGTTATCAGCGGCGTGAACGCTACTAAGCCTGTCTCAGCGTGCCGCACCGCTTGCAGGCAATACGGCTTTCTTGCATAAATCTTTCTTTGCAACCAGCTCTGTCAGCAATGCTTGAGCAATGGATGGAGTGGGCTTTGCGGGAAGCCGAAAAAGCTTTTGAGCACAATGAAATTCCCGTCGGTGCCGTTGTGATTGACGCCAACGGCACCGTTGTCGGCAGAGGACACAACCAAGTGGAGATGCTGAGCGACGCTACAGCACACGCTGAGATGATTGCACTCACGGCGGCAATGGCGACCCTTGGAACGAAATATCTCCCTGACTGCACGCTGGTCGTTACCTTAGAGCCTTGCCCAATGTGTGCAGGGGCAATTGTCTTGGCAAAAATCGGGCGCGTTGTCTTTGGCAGTTACGATGGGAAATGGGGAGCGTGCGGCACTGTATTTAATCTCGTGGAGTCTCACAAGCTGAATCACCGTGCTGAAGTGATAGGTGGTGTCTTGGAAGAACGCTGCACCACGCTCATCAAATCATTTTTTGCTTCCTTGCGCCTCAGACCAGCAAAGAATTGAAGACCCGAAGTAACGCATCTGTCGTCAGGTTTCTCCCTTCCACCTTGCGGGAACACTTCACTTAGCGGCGGCAAGAATAACGGGCGAACGCACGAGGTGCTGTTGTCCCCGCTCAGAGGAAAGTGACCCTTCACAGGGTGGCACGCTAAAGTGTGCGCATCTCTATGTTGTCTTGCGAGCAATTTTGTGCAAATTTTTTAGTCTGTCGGTACAGAACAAATCTAATTCAACTAAAATGTGTGAGCTGGACACTCACTACGCTAACCAACTGCGTGCGGTTCGTGTGGTGTTACTGATTAATTTGCTAATGTTTACCGTAGAAATGGCAGCAGGCTTGTGGGCAGAATCCACTGGGCTGATTGCAGATTCACTGGATATGCTGGCAGATGCGGCAGTCTATGGGCTGACACTCTATGCAATTGGTAAAACAGCGCGAGAAAAAAAGACAGCAGCGTGGGCGGCGGCAATTGCACAGTTTATCTTGGCACTTTGGTTAGCTTACGAGGTAGTGCGCCGATTCTTAGGTGGCAGCGAGCCAATTGGTTGGGCAATGATGGGCGTGAGCGCACTGGCGTTTGCCGCAAACTATGCTTGTCTGCTCCTACTTGATGCACATAAAAAAGGTGAAGCGCATTTAAGAGCCGCTTGGATTTTTACGAAGTATGACCTACTTGCCAACGTGGGAGTGATTGTGTCAGGCGCACTGGTGCTTTGGCTACATACCAACCTACCTGACCTTGTTATCGGCTCAATAATTGCGCTCCTTGTGTTTTATGGAACCATTGAGATTTTTGATGTCGTTAAAGAGAAAAAAGCCTCAATAACCTAAACAGTTGCGTGCAACAATGGCTTGGCTCATTCTCATTATTGCAGGACTCTGTGAGGTCGGCTTTACAACCTGTATGAAACTTTCTAATAACTTCTCAGACTGGCGCTGGACGCTGGGATTTCTGGTCTGCATTACGCTTAGCTTTTTGTTTCTGAGCAAAGCCGCACAAACCTTGCCGCTCGGCACCAGTTACGCTGTCTGGACAGGTGTCGGAGCAGCGGGTACCGCACTGGTGGGCATTCTTCTTTTCAAGGAATCGTCGGATTTTTGGCGGCTCTTTTTCATCTCTACACTAATTGCGTCCATCATCGGGCTAAAGTTCGTTTCCGCAGAATGACGAGAACCTGTCAGCGCATTGGGTCTTTTAGGCAGCTAAGGCAAAAGCGGCATGCGGCAGTGCATTCACTTTTCGCGCTTGGTCTGCTGCTTCTCTGTTCTGCTGCGTCTGCCCAAGTCGTGGATGGCAGCGTGCTGGTCGAACCTGCACTGTATGCGGTCGAGGCAAAAGGGGAGCGCGCTTACACGCTGGTGCTGCACTTCAAAATTCAGAAGGGTTGGCATTTATACTGGAAAAATGCAGGTGATGCAGGTTTTGCACCCAGAGTAAAGTGGCAACTGCCTGATGGCTCTAAGATAGGAGACTTGCAATTTCCAACTCCGCACAAAATTGTAGAATCAGGTCTTGTGGCGTTTGGCTACACAGATGAGTTGGTGTTGCTATCGGAGTTGGAGTTGCCTGCAACACTGCCAACAGACCTCACTATTTCGGCAGAGCTGGACTGGCTGGTTTGCAAGGAGTCGTGTGTGCCGGGCAGCGCCCGTGTAGCACTGAATCTCAAAGCGCTCCGTCCGCAAGACCGTGAAGTCGCACGGAGACTGCTTCAAAAGGTAAGTGAAGCCTTGCCTAAGCCGCTGGCGCTTAGTGGTCTCGAGTGCTCCAAAGTTACCTTCGATGGCAAGGCGATTACGCTTTCGTTCAGCGGCAAGAGCGTTGCTCCAATTCGTGACTTTTTCCCTGAACCACACGACCAGCTTCTCTTCCGATACAGTGAGTTTAAGGTAGAACAACAGCAGGTTGTAATGCCTGTAACGACACAAGGGCAACTGCCTGCAAATACGCTCATCAAGGGGGTTTTGCTGATTGGCGAGAAAGGCTATGAAGTAAGCGTTCCACTGCTTGCCAGTGCAGAAATTCCTGCTTCAACGGCAGCGTCCAGTCGCTTGCTCGAGCAAGAGTTTGTTGGTGTCAAGGCGCAAACAGCGGAGCTGCCATTAGGCTTAGCGCTGCTGTTTGCCCTGCTGGGCGGACTGATTCTGAATGTAATGCCCTGCGTGTTGCCTGTGCTCTCGCTTAAAGTGATGGGATTGATACAGAGCGCACATCAGAGCAAATCTGAGAGTGCAAAGCACGGATTGGTGTTCACATTAGGTGTGCTGGTATCCTTTTGGATACTGGCGCTGCTGGTAGTGCTCTTGCAGCAAGCTGGTGAGCAAGTCGGCTGGGGGTTTCAGTTTCAATCGCCGATGTTTGTCTTGGTGATGATTCTGGTAATGTTTGTCTTTGGCTTAAATCTTGCAGGCGTATTTGAATTCTCAACTCCCAGCGTGTCAAGTGAGCTGAGTCAAACTTTAATGCGCAGCGACCTTAGTAGCACGTTTGCAAATGGCATTTTAGCAACGACCTTAGCCACGCCGTGCACGGCACCATTTCTCGGTAGCGCCTTAGGCTTTGCATTTTCGCAGCCTGCGGCTGTGATTTTCTTAGTTTTCACCGCAGTAGGACTAGGGCTGGCTTTACCATACCTTATTCTTGCAATTAAGCCCCAGTGGCTGAAGTTTATTCCAAAGCCAGGTGCTTGGATGTATCGCTTCAAGCAAGCAATGAGCTTTCCTTTGTTTGCTACGGCAATTTGGTTGCTCTCAGTACTGGGTGAGCAGCTCGGATTGGAAGGCGTGATCGCTACGCTGATATTGCTTTTGGCGGTCGGAGTCGGGTGCTGGCTCATTGGTCAGTTTATTGACCTACAAGCCTCATGGTGGCGTAAGGCAACTATCTGGACGTTGGTTGTAACAATAGTTGGCATAACATACTTTATCACCTTTGAGCGCAACTTAAACTGGCGTGCAGCTAAAGTCTTGTCGCAGGTAGAAACACCCGCAAACAGCAAAATTCTCTGGCAGCCTTTCTCAATTGCTGCGATTGAATCAGCGGTGCAGTCTGGCAAGACCGTGTTTGTGGACTTTACAGCAGAGTGGTGCTTTACATGCAAGGTCACCGAAAAGACTGTGCTGGAAACAGATGCAGTGGAGCGCAAGATGGCAGAGTTAGGCATTGTGCCGATACGAGCCGATTGGACAAATCGCAACGACGAAATTACGCGACTTCTGAAAAAGTTTGGTCGCTCAGGTGTGCCGCTCTATGTGGTCTTTCCATCAGGGCGGCTAAATGAACCGATTGTGCTGCCTGAGGTGCTGACCCCTGAACTGCTCATTGAAGCACTGGAAAAGGCTGCTCGTAAGCAAGCAGTTGCAGGGTAAAGCGACACACCTGCCTACGGAGCAACCAACATTGCAGCGCCAAACACTCCTGCACTGTCGCCTAAAAGTGGTTTCAAGATCTGGGTATCTAGTCGGTGGTTGAACACATACTTTTTAAGCTCTGCGACGCCCTCTGTGTAAAGAAGAGCGATATTGCCAACACCGCCCCCAAGCACGATAGCGTCAGGGTCTAAGATGTTAACCACCGTTGCAAGGGCACGACCAAAGTAGTGGCAGAGTCGCCGCATAGTGGCGGTAGCGCTGGCATCTATGCCCTGTTCGAAGCGCTGGACAATTTCGGGTAACTTTCGCACAGTGCCGCTTTGTTGGGCATAAAATTTCTCTAAGGCGGGACCTGAAATGAAACTCTCGACGCAACCGCGAATACCGCTGTAGCAAGGCTCGGCTGTGTCGTCAAGACTGTTGTGTCCCCACTCGCCTGCAATTCCTTGCGCACCGTTCCACACTTTGCCGTTGATAACGATGCCGCCGCCGACCCCTGTGCCCATAATAACCCCGAAGACTACAGCCGCTCCCTTCGCAGCGCCTAAGGTGGCTTCTGCCAAAGCGAAGCAATTCGCATCGTTAGCAATCACAACTTCTACGCCAAGCTTATCCGACAAGTCTTTCGGCAGATTCTTTCCGTTGAGGGCAGTGGTATTGCAATTTTTCATTGCAGAAAGGTAGGGGTCAAATGTGCCGGGCGTGCCGATTCCGATACGTTGAGGCCGTTCACCAGAGGCTTGCGCCAGTTGCTCAACAAGGTGAGCGACTTGGTTTAGGATATGTGTGTAGCCTTTCTCTGCTTCGGTTGGAATGCGAAGGCGGCAAAGCGGCTCAGGGCTAACGGCATCTGGCAGCACCACGCCCTCAATTTTAGTGCCGCCTAAGTCAATGCCCCAGATAGCTGACATATGGTGTTAGGTCGTTTTGACAAATTCGTAAAATTGCTAAAATGATTGGTTGCGAGGACAATCAACACACGGTCGTGGCAAACTATTTGCAGTGCCTTCCCTTTCGTAGCAAAGTTGGAAAAAAGTTTCAAAACCGTTTTCTTGCAAAAGCCTACCTAAAGTTAAACTGGTGAAAGGAGAGAAGTATGCAGAAGGCCATTCTCGAGGAGCAAATCGGAGGAATTGCGCTTCAGCTGCCTGCTTTGCCACCCAACATTAAGGAAGTATTTGTCAAAATTATGCCCTACCTCGGCATCGTCTGGCTGGTTCTTGGTATACTCGGACTTGTTGGGTTACTCGCAATCGGTGTGTTAGCGATTCTCACGCTTGCGTTGGGCCCGCTGGCATTCTTGAGTTTTGTAACACTTCTTGCAACTGTGATTATGACTGGGTTGGCTTTGCCGGGGCTTTTCAATCGCCGCCGTGAAGGCTGGGTATGGCTATACTACGCTGAGTTAGTAGGTCTACTGAGCAATGTGCTATCGTTCAGTCTCTTCGGCATTATTGTCGGGCTACTCTGGCTCTATCTGCTGTTTCAGATACGGGAAAGCTATGCTTAGCTGGTGTAAAAGCATGTGCTAAACCTCCTTCATGCATGCATCCAACAGGGAAGCCCTGCTTTCGCTGATGGCGGAGCAGGGCTTGAATCCACGCTGCGAGAAGATGTTTTCTTCAGCGAGCAAAGAAAGGCTTGTCGTAGAGTTCCAGTCGCTTTTCAGGCGTGTAGCGAAAGTCGAGAATATCGCCTTCGGGACGCACTTCAATAAGAGCACCAGAAGGACAAGCATCTGCATCAAAGCATAGCTGGCAGGAAATGCATGCCTTCTGGTCAATATAGTAACGGAATCCACCTTCCTGCACATCACCGTAGAGCTTGACGCCGATGGCGTTCACTTTCGGTGGACATTGGTCTAAGCAGAACCCGCAAGCGATGCAGAGATTTTCAATGATGTCGTATTTGTTCTTTACCCGCTTTTTGACCTTTGCTTCTGCCATTGGATAGCCTCCATTTCGAGAGTTTGAATTTTGAGAAGTTTGTTAAGTGGAATAATAAAACTCTTTTTTTCGTTCCCAAACTTTCTCAGGATAAAAAAGGGGACTTGGACGCGCCGTCCAGTCCCCCACCAAGTCTTCGCCCTAAGGAAAGAACCTACGCAATCAGTTTCAGCAGGAAGTCCACCACTTGCGCCAGCATATCGCTACCTGCACGGGCGGCGTCGCTAACAGGTGGCGGTGCAGGTTGATTCGTAGCGTAGAAGCCATTGGCAACATAGAGCCAGACCAGCATAAATGTGCCGCTGAAATAGAGAATCGTACCTGCAAACTTCGAGTCCGAAAGGTTCAGCACTGGGAAGCGGAACTTGACGTCGCGTCCAAGGAGAGCTTTGCCCAGCCAGCGAATCGTGCGGGTTTGAATGTCCGCACCTTCCAGACGAGAGCCTCTATCCTTGAACCAGACGGCAAAGCTGATGAACCAGACAAGGTGTCCAAGCAGCAAGACGACGGTCAAGTGCGAGCTTGCCCAGATTGCTTGGGTTTCCGTCCACATATAGTAGAAGACACCGCCTGTGTAGTGATGGTTGAGCTTGGCAATTGCATCCCACGCATTGCAGTCCGCTACAGCCATACCGTAGTTCATTGACGCCAGCCAGCCACCGTCAATATACCATTCAATGACGGAGAGCGGTTTCACAGACCAGAGAATCGCAAACCACATCTGGTCTTGAATTGAGACGCCGCATGTGCCGCCATAGACAGGGCCGATGCACGGGAACGAGAAGGAGTTCTTCTTCAGACCCAGGTCATCCCAGAGCGCCGAAGTATGTGAGAAGAACGCAATGCGTGAAGTCGCCACTGATGCAAAGAGCCAGCCTGCTACAATCGCATGCCAAGCGCACCAGTCATTGATACTGGGGTCAGTGAACATCCACGCAAACATCGGTGTGGGCTTCAGCCAGTAGAAGCTCATTGTGATGTTTGCGCCCATCATATTGAGTTCGCACAGCGAGTTCCAGCAAATTACGGCATAAACCGAAATCATCGTTGTGAAGCACAGCACCATAATCGTGCCGACAAACTTCACTTGGAATTCCTTGTTGCGTCCCAGCGCAATCCACTTCGACTTCAACTGATTGTAAAGGCCAGACATTTGAATCTTCAACAGATATTGCCCGCCATGAAAGACGCCTGAGAACACATAGAGGAATCCACAGATGATATGGTTAAATGCCACAAGGTTGATGACCACCTGCGCCATACCAAACACCTTGCCATCTTTGGGCAGAATGGCATAAGGCGGATATTCAGGATACTCCACCTTGCTCAGGTCAGTGTTGCCAAATTCATCAAAGCCCACGCGGTTAAAGGGTTCGCCATAGATGTAGTAGACCAAATCATTGAGCTGCGTGTAGAAGAACTGTGGTCTATCCGTGAAGGCAGCAAAGGCAAACCAGCCAAGGGCGATATTGACGTAGCCCATTGAGGTAAGGTGCACCGAGAAGATAGCGCGAAGGTCGTCGTTGAGATGTTCGGCGACGCGCGGTGGATTGGCTTTCCAGTAGAAGCCCAGTGCTAGCCAGACCGCTGCCCAGATAAAGGACATAAAGGCTTCGGAGTTGATTTTCTGGAAGTTAGGCTCAGGGGTGATGCCTAAAACAAACCACATCACAAAGCCCCACGCCAGAAAGAGGAAGCCTTGATAAATCGTGTGCGGTCCAAGTGCTTCGGCGTAGTTTTTGGCACTGGGGCCGCCGATACCACCGGGGATAATGCTACCGAACATTCGGAAATCACGGAAGTTGCCCGGCACACTGGCTTGCTTATAGTTCCAAAAGAAAAGGAACGCCAGTGGGTTTGAAAGGTTGCTCGTCCAGTGTCGCCAACCACCGAAGATAAGGAAGGCACCCACGACAAAGTGAATACCAGCCCACCAGAGCAGCTTGCGTGCAGCTTCCATTTGCGCAGCCGGTTCTGTGCTGTAGGTATCAATACCAAGCGACACCAAGCGAGGCTTGATGGTCAGGTAGAACCAGTTGTCATAGAACCCGGGTGCACCGTTCGGGAAAATCTGAATGCCTGAAATGTAATAGATACCCATCACGATGCCCAAGCAGCCCAGCAACGCAAGATGACCGCCGAAGACTTGTTCGTCGGTGAGCTTGTCAACATCGAAGGCTTGATACCACTTAGTCGTGCGGGTTTCCGTGCGTTTTAGGAGGAAGCGCTTCATCTCGGCCACATCTGCCTCCATCACGGCGGGTTTGGCAGGTGCAGCTGCAGGCTTGGCTTCACCGGCCTTCGGTGCTGCTTTTGCTGCAGCGGCTTGCGCAGCAGCAGGTTTCTTGGCAGCAGCTTGAAGTTTCCCGGCTTGAGTAGGCACAGGTTTCTTTTCGCCGCCACCGCCTTCTGGTGTTCCGCCAGTCGGTTTCTCTTGGTCAGCCATAGTTTTCTCCTTTCAAAAAAGTTTGAAACAAGTGAAGAAATGTTCGCCGTGCCTAACCGTTCATTTTCAGCGGCGAACGAACGCTTCAAGTTTGAACCGTGCTTTGCCCGCGTTACTGCAAAGCACGCTGGGTACTGCTTCAAACTTTTCAAAGAACAATGCACAACTCATGCGTTACTGCAAGTTACGACTACTGCGGATACTGCTTCTCACCGATGCCTCAGCAAGCGTGAGCCTTACTATTGCATCAGGTGAGAAAGAACAGCGTTTGTTTCGGTTGCGGTTGAGGCGAAAAGTCAAAGAACACGGTGAAAACTCCTAATTTTTCAAGGATTGGTTACGCGAGGTGCCCGTGCCTCGGTAAAGAATTTCGAAATTCTCTCTGAGGTATTGCTCCAGCTCAGTGCAAGTTTTGGCGCGGAAATCGGCTTCAAAAGGCTGCGATTTGCGCTCGCCGGTAAACTGTCCGCCTAAGATGAAGCGAACCCCACGCTTTTTGAGGAACTTTCTAAACAATTCAAAGCGCCGATAGGTCGCTGGTCGCACGCGAGCCGTTGTAACCGACATATAGACAATTGCTGGGTGCACCTCATCGACCACTCGCTCTAAATCTTTGAATGGCACAGCGGCACCAACATAGCTAACCTCCATTCCCATACTTTGGCACACCAGCGATACACCGAGTAGACCAACTTCGTGATACTCGGACTCTGGGCAAGTGCATACCAGTGCGACAGGCTTTGCCAGCGGCATCATAGCAGGCATAGCATCATCAGTCTTCCTGCCGTTCTGCGAGACGGCATTCATCGTCAGCCCAACATTGATGCCAAGGCCTTCGCGTGGCGACTTTTCTGGGTGCAGCAACCCTTTTTCGTAGCGTGTTTTGACTGCTAAAACGGCTTCAATGACGATGTTGGTGATAATGTGCTCCTCACCGATACCTAATTTTTTCTGCGCCCAAAGTTCGCCAACTCGGTACATTGCTGGGGCTATCATCTTGTCAAAGAGCGTAGCAAAGGAAATGCCGTGTTCTACAGCTTTGCTGAGGAGCGCTTCCACTTCATTTTTGCGGAAACCTAAGAGCAGTTCAGTGAGCTTGTGCGCCAGCGCATTCACATCGCCGCGCACCAGAAGTATTTCGCTGTTGAGGTCGATATAGTCCGCATAACTTTTCTCCAGATTCAAGCGCTCCAGTCGGTCGGGCGGAATTTCAATGTTGTTTTTGCTAATGAATTCCAGCACATCCTCGAGTTTGAACTTGCGATGTCCACCGACGGTTTTGTGGTGCTTAATCAGCCCCATATTAGACCAGCGCTTGACGGTGGTCTCACCGACTGCGCATAGCTCCGAAAGCTCTTTGGTTGAGAAAAACTGCGTCGTCATACTTCGGCGCTCCTCGTTTCGGTTACTTCAAGCGCGGCACAGCTGCCGTGCTGGTGCTCCTGCTGCGATGCTAACTTACAAAAAGCCCTCCCACTCTGCAACTTTTAACCGTGCCGAAAAACGGCTTCACAGGGCACTTTTTACAGCGCACAAGTCTTATGCTGCCCAACGATTAGGCGTAAAAACGACCGTTTCGGCTCTCAAACGACCGATATGGCAACTCTATCCCTCTCTTTGCTGAAAAGCATAGTGAGAGCAGAAAGAATTGAGCAGCTATCAACCTTGTCAGCAAGGGGCTACTTTCCGATGCAAAATTTGGCGAAGATGTGGTTGAGGATGTCGTCCGTGGTGACTTTGCCAGTAATCGCACCGATGTGGTCTAAGGCATCGCGTAAATCAAAGGCAATGAGTTCAGTGGAGGCGTGGTGTTGCAACTGCAGTTCAGCTTGCTCCAAACTTTGCAGCGCATTGCAAATAGCTTCATAATGACGCAGGTTGGTCAGCAGGATGCTACCGTCCGAGAGGGTGGCTGTGCCAAGAGCAAGGGCGCGCATTTTTTGGCGAAGCGCACTAATGCCATCTTTTGTCAGTGCAGAAATCTTTACTGTGTCAATGCTATTGAGGTGAAGCTCGGCAGCAAGACCTTTGTCCGTCTTGTTGAGCACAAGCAAGAATCTGGCATCAGGATTTTTGGCTCTAAGCGTCTCTATTTCCCTGATTTCATCGGGGTCGGCAGGTTGCGAGGCATCTATGACATAGAGAATCAAATCGGCTTCTTCAATTTTTTCGTAGCTGCGTCGAATACCTTCCATCTCAATTTGGTCTCGTGTCGAGCGCAGGCCAGCCGTATCAATCAGCCTGAAGAGCACACCATCAATAACGAAACTTTCTTCGATGTAGTCGCGTGTGGTGCCAGCGACATCGCTCACAATTGCGCGCTCTTTACCTAACAGTGCGTTGAGCAAGGTGGATTTACCTGCATTAGGCTTGCCGACAATCACTGTCCGAACGCCTTCTTGCACGAGTTTGCCGAGCTTAAATGAATGCGCTAGCTCAATCAAGTGGGCTTTCAGTTCCAACATTTTGGCTTGCAAGGCTTCACGGCTTTGAAACTCTACGTCTTCTTCGGCGAAGTCAAGTTCAAGCTCAAGCATTGCGCAAGCCTGAAGCAAGTCTTCGCGCAAGGCAGAAAGTTTTTTGGAAAGGTCACCTTTAAGATGCGAGAGCGCTGAGCGGTAGGCAGCAACCGTCTTAGCATGAATGAGTTCACCGATGGCTTCTGCTTGCACAAGGTCAATGCGTCCGTTGAGAAAGGCACGACGAGTAAATTCGCCGGCTTCTGCCAAACGGCAGCCTGCGTTGAGCAGCGTTTCCAGCACCGTTTGCGTTACAATCACACCGCCGTGGCAGTTGAACTCTACGGTATCTTCCATCGTGTAACTGCGAGGCGACTTATAGACAATCGCCATTACTTCATCAACGATGTCGCCTTGCGCATCAATGATGTGTCCATAGTGGGCAGTATGGGACGGTGCGCGGACAAAAGAAAAATTTTTGCTCTTTGCTTTGCGAAAGACCTTATCGGCAATTTGCAGAACACCCTCGCCGCTCATTCGCACAATCGCAATAGCACTTTCACCGACTGCCGTGGCAATTGCAGCAATTGGCTCTTGTTGAACAATGCTCATCTTAATGCATTGGTTCATCGTTCTGACATAAGCCCGAAAGATAATGAAAAGAGCCGCTTTGCTTAGCGGCTCTCTGGTGTCGACTGGTGCTCAGTTACTTCAGAAGTATCATCTTCTTTGTTTCCACAAAACGACCTGCCTGCAAGCGATAAAGGTAGATGCCGCTAGCGAGGTTTTGTGCATTGAATGTAACACGGTAGCGCCCAGCAGTCTGACGCTGGCTAATGAGCGTAGCGACTTCACGACCGAGCATATCATAGACTTTGAGCACAACATCACTCACAGCGGGCAGTTCATAGACGATCACCGTGCTTGGATTGAATGGATTGGGATAGTTCTGCCAGAGCGCAAAGTCTCTGGGCACGCCAGCGGAGATGTCGCGCTCTACACTGAGCACACCGAAGGTAGCAGTAGTGTCTGCAATCAATGTGCCAGAGGTGGCAACCAGTCGGAAGTTGCCAGCAGCGGTAATGCGAAGGCTGTCAAAAGTAGCTCTGCCTTGCACAGCAGCGCGCGTGGTATTGCCTGTAAGAGTGCCTGTGCCAATAAGCGAGACAGTAATGTTGCCTGTGAAGGTTGTATCACGCGTGGTATCGGCGCGCACAGCATCGACGAAAAAGGTAGGTATCACAATGTTCTGGCGTGCGGAAGTAGGTGCATTGACAAAGCGTAGGCGAGTTGCAGGGGGCGGAGCAATGTTGATAACGGGAGAGCTGGCAGTGGGCAAGCCTTGTGCCGATGCGGTGAGCGTAACAGGGCCGGCTACATCAACGCGCACGCTGTCAAAGGTAGCTTCTCCATTCACTGCAGCCTTGCTAAGCACGCCAGAGAGCGTTTGCAGGTCAACTTCTTCAGGTAACGCTGCGCTACTCTGCCGACCGATGGTAATCACAGCTCTGAAACTGGTATCTACGGTGTTGTCAGGACGACGTGCTTGCACGCGGAATGCAGGCAAGAACTGCCCAACCCGGCCACTGGTAGGCACATTCACAAACGCCAGTTGTGATGCACGTGCCAAAATAGTGATGTTGCTACTTGTGGCACTAGTCAGCCCTGTTGCTGAGGCTGATAGCGTGTAAGTGCCCGCTTGACTGAGCGTAATATCATTGAATGTAGCTGTGCCATTCACTGCAGCGCGTGTGAGTGTGCCGCCAATCGTACCTGGCCCTGTGGCACGAGAAAGCGTGATATTGCCAGTAAAGTCCGTTGCCACGGTGTTATCCGCACGGCGTGCTTGCACCACAATCGGTGGTAAAACGACCCCAGCTGTGCCAGCTGTCGGCACACTGGTAAAAGCAAGTTGCGTGGCTGGTGGAGCTGCAGGGGTTACGCTGGCCCAAGTTTGCCCAACTCGAATTTCATCAATCTCAATGTTGCCGGTGTTACTACCTTGACGAATGCAAATGCTAGCAGCTTGCGCAATAGCATCTGTGCTAGCATTGTTTGTTACTGCCCCTGCTGGCTCGCTGCCACCAAAGTTTGTCGTTGGATTGATCCAGAGACTGGCAACGCCAGAAGCAAAATCATACTTGATCACCACAAAATGCGTCTGACCCACGGGGAAGTTTGCCGTGTTAAAGGTTGGGTTGGTTGAACCAGCGGCGCCCCTGTTTGCCACACCAATCTGCACTGTATTGCCTGATGTGCCTTTGCGAATATGAAGGCGTGCAAAGAATACCGTGACACCCGTGCTACCACTAGTCGTTGCAAGGTGTAATGGATAGTCGCCAATTGGACTCGTGTTGTCGGCTAGGCCCAACGTATCCAAGAACTTAATGAGTGCCGAATAATACAAAACTCCAGATGCAACAGCTGGAAAGGCACGATTAACATCTTCAGTGTTATTGCGTGTCGTGCGCACGCGGTTGCCCTGCGGTGGGGCTAGCTGTGGATACGAGAGACTGTTACCGACATCACTCGGTGTGGTGAGGAACTGTATCTGCCCAGCCGTTCCACTGTGCGTTGCCCAGTTTGGTGCAGCGTTCAGCGCCCCTGTGCCGTTGAACGGCTCATAGAACGGCGAGAAGCCTGCTTGTACTGTGAAAGGCGCACTGGTGCCTGCCGCAAGGTTATCGCCCGAGGTGCGCGTGGCGGTGAGGGTAACATTCGTCGCCGCTGGACTAAGCGTAACGCCCGAAATAATCACGCTGTTCTGACCTGCGGGAATCGTGCCAGTGGTCGTGCCACCGATTGTGCTACCTGTGGCAGAGAGCTGAACACCTGTTGCTTGAGTTACATTCGCTGGCTGATTGGCTGCGTCCTGTGCTTGCACGGTTACGCTAAATGGCTGTCCTGCTGTGGGCGAAGCAGGAGTAATGCTTGTAATTGCTAGCTTCGTCGGTGTCGGAGCCGTGATGTTAATGTTCCCGCTTGTGGCGGCAGTCAGCGAGCCACTGGTAGCGGTCAGTGTGTAAGTGCCTGCTTGGTCAAACTTGATATCGTCAAAGGTTGCAACCCCTGCTACGGCAGCTTTGGTAAGTGTGCCAGAAAGATTTCCTGGACCGCTGGCTTTGGCAAGCGTGATGTTACCTGCAAAACTGGTTACTAATGCATTATTCGCATCTCTGGCTTCCACCGTGAAAGCAGGCAGGTTTGTGTTGACTATTCCGTTAGCAGGCACATTCACAAACGCTAATTGTGTGGCAGGACCTGCCGCCGTAGCGCTGGCTGTAATTGTTAAATCGTCAACCGCTAAACCGTGATCGTTTCCAGGGGAATTAAAGTCCACCCAGCGCAGCATAATTTCTTGTCCCGCTGGAATGCTCACGGTAAGTGTCTTTGTGCGTGTAACACGATTTGCAGCCAAATTACCATTTAGTGCTGATGCAGTAGCCGCATTTACTGGACCCACAAACGAAAGGTCAGTATCAGCTGTCCAAGTTCCACTTGTAAGGCTGGTGACGGTAGCACCAATCTGGTAAGAGAAGTGCAATGAATCGTTGTCAGTTCTGCCGCCGTTTCTCCACTGCTCGCCCGTGTAGGAAATCTGCAGTGAAGTGATGGTTTGCGCGGTGTTGTTTTTCAGGCGAATACCGAAAATAATTGTGCCTGTGGTGCCTGAAGCCAAGCTACCCAGTGCTCTGTCGGTCTGCGTGCCCGTGCCGAAACTGTAAAGTGCGCCAGTGTTCGAGCTGCCATCATCAGCACGATACTGATTGGAAAAAGTGCCTGTGCCACCAACCCAAGTAGCATACCAACCCGTAAGTGTAGAGTTGTCTGTCCAAGTGTTGGTCGTGCCAGAGGTGGCTAACGTATTGAAGTCCTGAGTGATAGTAGCTGGCAGCGAGTTGATATTCACTTGTGAGTATGCAGCAGTAGAGAGTATGAGAAGCCAAAAAAGAAGTATCGCTTTTCTCATTGATGGCGTGTGGCGTTTAGTTGCAGAGTAGTGTGCGTTCAGACTGCTTGCACGGAAAAGGTATAAAAAGTCGCAAACTTCCGTAGCAAGATAGAGGTTCAGCATTTTTGGCGCAACGAATGAGGCAAGATTTAACGGTTCTTTAACTTTCGCAGTGAAAAGTGACGTCATTCAGTTGCCTAATTAACACGGGCGAATAAGACTACCTTTCCACTCAGAAGAGCAAACGGTTTTGCCCGAATGCGAAGTGAAGCTCTGCCAGTGTAGAGGCGGTTAGCTTAACTACACGCACAGCGGTCCAGCACAGGAGCGCTCGCAAAATGCAAGCAGCATTGTATTTTCAGAAGCAACCTAGTAGGCTAATTCAAACCTTACTTAACGCATTACGGCTCAATGTTCGAGCAATTAGACCAACTCGTCGAGCGATACAAGGAAATCGAGGCGCAACTTGCATTGCCTGAAACGGTAGCTGACCAAGCACGGTTTCGCAAGCTAAGCAAAGAGTATCGCTCGCTAGAAGAAGTCGTGAAGGTCTACTCGGAATATAAGCGTGTGAAGAGAGACCTTGCAGCGGCGAAAGAAATGCTCTACGCTGAGAAAGACCCCGAAATGCATACCTTAGCGCAAGCGGAGTATGACGAACTCTCAGAGCAACTTCCGCAACTGGAAGAAAAACTAAAAATGCTGCTTTTGCCCAAAGATGAAGCGGACTCTCGCAATGCAATTGTGGAAATTCGCGCAGGCACAGGCGGTGATGAAGCCGCGCTCTTTGCCGCCGATCTGTTCCGAATGTATCAGCGCTATGCTGAACGAAAAGGCTGGACGCTGCAGGTGTTAGACTACAACGACACAGGCGGAATGGGTGGCTACAAGGAAATCATTTTCAGCCTAAGTGGCGAAGATGTCTATGGCACGATGAAGTTTGAAAGCGGAGTGCATCGAGTTCAACGTGTGCCTGAAACGGAGTCGCAAGGCAGGGTGCATACCTCCGCCGCATCGGTGGCCGTCCTGCCCGAAGCAGAGGAAGTTGATGTCGAGATTCGCAAAGAAGATTTGGAGATTTCAACCTATCGTAGTGGCGGCAAAGGCGGGCAGAATGTGAACAAAGTAGAGACGGCTGTGCGAATCCGCCACATTCCCACAGGTATCGTGGTAGCGTGTCAAGAAGAACGCTCACAGCTGCAGAATCGTGAGCGGGCAATGAAGATGCTGCGTGCAAAGCTTTACGATGCCAAACTGCAAGCGCAGCAGCAACAGCGCACAGATATGCGCCGAGCAATGGTCGGCAGCGGCGACCGCAGCGACAAAATCCGCACTTACAACTTTCCTCAGAACCGCGTAACTGACCACCGCTTAGAAGGTGAACTGAAAAACTGGTCGCTACAGGAAATCATTGATGGAAATTTGGATGGCTTGCTAGAAGCCTTGAAATTACAAGACCAGACAGAACGCCTAAAAGCGCAAGCCAGTGCATAGCTGCACTAGTAAGCGTGGCTCTGAACCTCTCTGCCCCCTGAAACACAAAAATTCTTAGGTGCGGCCTCAGTATGTAGAACGCTTTTTTTGTAATTTCACTTGACTTTCGCTAACTCTCTCAAAACCTGGAGACGATGAATACTGCACCACAAAATGGGACAACGGCAAGTCTTTTTTACCAAATCTACCACTCGCCGCTCTTTGAGCGCACGATGCTGGTAATTATTATAGTTGCAGGAGCAATCGTAGGACTGGAGACCTCGCCTACCTTAGTGGCACAATACGGCCCGATTTTTCACCTGCTCGACCAGCTGGTCTTAGCGGCTTTTACCATTGAGCTAGTCTTGAACTTTGCAAGCTACGGTCGCTCGCCTATGCAGTTTTTTAAAGATGGGTGGAACATTTTCGACCTTTTCGTCGTGATAGCGTGTGCCTTGCCTTACTTTCTGCCGCCTGACGCATTTCACACTCACTTTTTTGCCGTGCTGCGCCTTGCACGCGTGCTGCGCGTGCTAAAACTCGCTGAACAGTTTGAAGAACTCCAGCTCATTATCAATGCACTGTTCAATAGCATACCGAGTCTCTTTTATGTGTTTTTGCTGCTCGTGATGTATTTCTACATCTACGCAGTGTTAGGAGTTGATTTCTTCCAGAAAGACTGTGAGGAGTTCGACTCAATACCAGCGGCGCTGCTGACGCTCTTTCGCATTGTAACCTTCGATGACTGGGCAGCACTGATGAAAGACCTAATGAAGCAGCATAATGCGGTAGGTGTGGCACTCTACTTTGTGAGTTTCATTCTCTTTGGCGCAATGATTTTTCTTAACCTGTTTATTGGCATCATCACAAGCGAGCTGGCAGAGCTGCGTGAAGCACGTCAAGCGATGGCACTGAAAAAGCATTTACCTGCGTCGCCGCACAGCTCCGACACTGACTTAGCAGCCATGGAAGCGATGCTTGATCGTCAACTGTCAGAAATGGCGCTGTTGAAGGTGCAACTTGCTCAACTGCGTGCCACGCTAAATCCGCCGTTCTCAGCGCCTGAAGCAACCGTGTCTTCAACGGCAAAGAGTTCGCAAAATCGAGAGTAATGTCACTGGCTCGCTGCCAACAAAAGAATGCATAAGCATATCTGATGTGTCATCTTCCAAAGGCTCCCCACAAGAGACAAGATGAGTACAGCAGTTCCCTCTAAGCGTGCGCTTTGAAATATGACGCACAATTTTGATAACTTTGTGCAGTGTGGCTCTACTATCGGTTTAGGTTAGCTGGCTAATCGCTGGCGCTTGCGCGTTCGAACGTTTCGACTTTGCTTGAACTAAACCTGTATTAACTATGACAATGTGCCGACCAGCGTTTCTGCTGCTTTTTCTCCTTGCCGCTCGCCCAAGTCTTGCTAATTGGTCTGAGTCCTCTCTACCGCATTGGTCTCTTTCAGGGGCTTGCTTTAATGTGTGCAGCGTAAATGGTTCTGCAGTGCAAGCAGGCTCAATGGGAGGCATGCCGGTTGCTGTACAGACATTAGCCCAGAGCGATGAACCTGTGCCCGCTGCTTGGTCTAATGCAAGATTTTCCTGTGCGAATGGCACAGGTGGAGTAGTGTATGCCGTTGCAACCGATGGAACAGGCAAGTGGTATGTTGGTGGTAGTTTCACAATGGTTAATGGCACGCAGAACCTTTCTGTCAACCACATTGCGTGCTTTGATGCCAAGACAAACACATGGTCGCCCTTAGGGAATGCGTCAGGGAACGGGGTCAATGGCGAAGTGCGAGCTATTGTAGTGGTGGGCAACTCAGTTATTGTGGGAGGCGAATTTACCCAAGCCAATGTGGGGTCATCGTCGCCCGTATCAGTCAATAACCTTGCTCGATTTGACCTGAGCACCCAAACTTGGTCGCCACTGGGTTCTGAAGCAGGCAATGGGGTTAATGGGCGGGTGTATGCACTGAGCGTGTTAGGCTCCCGCATTTTTGTAGGCGGTGATTTTACGCAAGCTAATGTAGGCAGTGCGGCACAAGTGCCTGCTAATCATCTTGCGATGTTCAATGTGCGCAATAGCACTTGGAGTGCATTAGGCACGGCAGGCGGGAATGGCGTCAACGGTGTGGTGTATGCAATTGCGTCAGTAGGAGAAGAAGTGTTCATCGGTGGAGATTTCACTGAAGCCAACTGTGGCGGGGCAGTGCTCAAAGCAAATGCAATTGCTCGCTTTCACCTTACGGCAAATCGGTGGTCGACACTGGGCTCAGGTGGCGGCAATGGCGTAAGCGGCGCTTCACAGCCAGCGGTGTATGCCCTTGCAGTGTCGGGTGAAGACGTGTTCGTCGGGGGCGAATTTACGCAGGTCAATGCAGGCTCGCCAATTCTTGCAAACTACATTGCACGCTTTCACACGGGCACGAATACATGGTCGCCACTGGGCAAGCCGCCGGGCAATGGAGTTAATGGAGCGGTCAATGCAATTGCAGTGTTGGGCAATAGTGTGTTTGTTGGTGGCTTTTTTACCAAGGCTAATCTTGGTGCCACACTGCCCGTTATGGCAAGCTATGTTGCTCGGTTTCATCTGGATAGCCAAACTTGGTCAGTGCTAAGTTCTGGCAGCGGAGTCAACAACGAAGTGTATGCAATTGCGGCTTCTGGCAACGATGTATTTATCGGTGGCAACTTTACACAAGCCAATGTGGGAGGTTCTGCAACCGTTTCAGCCAGTTTTGTGGTGCGTTTCAATGCGGGTACCAACACTTGGTCTGTTATTGGCTTTGAGCTGGGCTACCAGCATCGCAATTTCCAAGATGCACAGCCAAGTGCTAAACAGGCGCAGTCCCTTCAAAGCGATGCATTGGTGGTGGCAGCGGCAGTTGGCGGAAGTAAAACCGCATTGATGCTAACTTGATAAGCAGCACTATCACACGCTGTCCTGCAATCAAAAGCCAATCCTGCAGCAAGACTCAGAGGTAAGATTTCCTGTCATACTCGGTGGTCGCCTCTCACCGCTATTTATTGGTGTTGCATGTTGCGCGCTGCCCTGTTTTTGTGCTCTTGTGTGCAGCCAGTTGCTTCATTTGCGGAGTTGCGTCGGCTGCCGTTTGAGCTGGCTGTTCCTGCAGTGCTTTGATAATCTCGAGCAGCGCGTTTGTGTCAAAGGGTTTGGAGACGACGGTAATCCCTTGCTTGGCTAATGCGGCGGACTTGTGCGGTTCCAAGTAGCCTGTAATTGCGATAGCTTTCAGAGTAGGGCGTAACTTAAACAAGCGTTGAAAGAGCTGCAATCCATCCAAATTTGGCATACCCATATCGCTGATAACGATTTCAATCTCCTCCGAGTGCTTCTTAAAAAGCCGAAGCGCAGAGTCGCCGTCTTCAGCTTCAACAACGGATAGATTGTGGCGGCGCAAAAGTTGTGCAAGTGTTCTGCGCAAAAACGCTTCATCGTCGACAATCATCACGGTTGTCTTTTCCAGCTGCAAGGGCGGTGCTGCAGTTGCAACTTCGACCAAGTCTTGTTGCTGCAAAAGGGGCAAGATCACTTTGAAGGTCGTGCCGCAGCCAAGCTCGCTTTCAACATCAATCGTGCCTTGATGAGCGGTTACAAAGCCATGCACAATCGCAAGGCCTAGCCCTGTGCCTTTACCAATGCCTTTGGTAGTGAAGAAAGGTTCAAAGATGCGGGAACGGATTTCGGGCGGGATGCCAGTGCCTGTATCACGCACTTCTACGACCACTGCGGGTTCAGCTTCTGGGGTCAGGATTGGGCAAGTCGTTGTGTAGACCTTGAACTCCAACTCACCGCCATTAGGCATCGCATCGCCCGCATTAATGCCCAAATTGAGAAAGACTTGGTAAAGCTGCTTGTCACTGCCATTGATAAGGGCTTTGTCGGCAAGCAGTGTTGCAGAAACGCTAATTTTTTTGTCCAGCAATCGGCGCAGCGTGGCGGCAACATCGCTCACGACCTCAATCAGGTTCAAGGGCTGCATCTCGGTTTTCTCAGAGCGTGAGAAGTCCAGCAATTGGCGGGCGATGCTGGCACCGCGCTCAATGGTTTTGCGAATCGTGGCAACTTGCTTTTGCACAGTTTGAGTTTTGGCATGCAGTCCGATATGCTCATTAGCTAGCCCAATGATAGCCATAATGTTGTTGAATTCGTGTGCAATACCGCTAGCAAGTGTGCCAATTGCTTCCAGCTTTTGAGAGGCTAACATTTTCTCCATGATCTGCTGGCGCTCTATTTCGGCTTCCTTTTGCGCAGTGATGTCAATAACCACGTGACTGACGCGCACGACTTTGCCTTCGTCATTTTTGGTCATAGAGCTAATTGAGCGAATGTATTTGATGCGCCCACCGTCTAAGAGCAAGCGAAATTCCGTCTCATAGTCTTGACCAGTTGCAATGGCTGCTTGATGCTGCCGCATGATGCGGTCACGGTCATCTGGGTGCACGCGCTGCAGGAAGTCCTCAAAGGTAAGATGGCGTTGCTCGGGAGAGATTTCAAAAATGCGGTAGGTTTCCTTTGACCATTCAATGGTGTGCGTAAGCAGATTCATCTCGCAACTACCGATGTGTGCAATCGCTTGGGCTTCTGCCAGCATCGCTTCGCTACGGCGAAGTCGGTCTTCGGCTCGCTTGCGCTCGGTAACATTCTGCACGACGACCATTACCTGAGTCGTCTGTCCATCGCTGTCGTGCAGTGGCGTGGCAATGTATTCATACTGCGCCGTGCCAAAATCCAGCTCAAAGCGGCTTTCTGTGCCTTTAAGAGCGCTAAGCAAGTAAGGTTTAAGTTGCGCAGCAAGGTGTGGCGGATAAATCTGGTCAACTGTTCTGCCAACTAATTGCTCAGGGAGAATACCCACACGGCGATACTCGGTGCCTTCGGTGAAGACCAGCGTAAGGTTCGAATCGTAGATGCCCAGCATGCCGTTTGGGAAATTCCTTGCAATTGTTTCGTAGAGCTTCTGGGAACGATGCAGCTCACGGGTGCGCTCACGAATACGCTTCTCCAGAGAACGGTTCAGCTGGCGCAGCTCCAGCTCCAGTTGCTTTTGCGCTGTGATGTCTTGCGCTGTGCCGATGATTTGCACAACCTTACCACTTTCATCGCGCATAAAGACACGATGCATCATGCGAAGCCAGCGCCATTCGCCTTTGTGGTTTTTCATTCTAAGCTCTCGCACGAATGTGTCACTATCGCTGGCGGTGTCGAAGAATGCCTGATGTTCAGCAAGCACATTGAGGTCGTCAGGATGCAATTTTTCTTGGAAACGGGAGCTACTGAAATTTTGGAGATCAGCAGGCGAATAATTCCCAAAGGAGATAGCTTCACGATTCAAAAAAGTAAAGCGCTGCTGCTGAATGTCGTAGAGGTAAATGAGGTTGGGCGAGAGGTCAACAACCTGACGCACAAACTCGCTTTTCTCTCGCAATTCGTCTTCAGCGCGCTTTTTTTCGGTAATATCCAGAAAAATGCCGTTAAATGTAACCCATTTTGACTCAGGGCTGTGCGTCGGTACGCTATATGCCTGAATCCAACGAATGTCGCCATTTGGCTTGCGGATCCTGAAGCGCATTGAAAATGGTACCAACTGACGAGCGCAGCGATGCACTTCAGCGACAATCGAAGGGAGTTCCTCTGGAAAGAGCAGTTGTGCAAATTGACCTATATCGGCAGCCAGCACAGTGCTGCTAATACCAAAGACGTCTTGTGCTTGCGGACTAATGTAGGCATATCGACTGGTTTGCGCCACTGTCTGCATATCGCCACGCTGGTAGGCTGCCCAGTTGGCTTCAGGCTCAATCTCGTAGCGGTAAATCACGCATGGCACCAGTGAGGTTACAGCCGAAAGCTGCGCGGCTTGTGCTTCACGCGTGGCTTCAGCGCGCTTGCGCTCTGTGATGTTGAGCGTAACGGTCAGAATGTGTTCAATTTCCCCAGCTTCATTTGGCAATGGCACGGCGACATTTTGATAGATGAACCCGCCGTGTTCGAACTCAAAGGCTTGCGGTTCACCTTGAAAGACTTTGCGGTAGAGTGCCTTAGACCGCGTCAGGTCTTTATTCGGGAAAAGCTCATCAAGTGACTTGCCCACCAGCGTAGCGGCATCGAGCCCATACTTTGCATACTCCTCGCCATCGGCGAAGCGTAGACGGAACTCTTTGTCCAGCACATTAATTGCGCCTGAGGGAAAATGATGTGCGACCGCTTTAAGCAGGCGCTCTGTTTCGGACGCTCTGCTTTCTTTTTCACGCAACTCTTTTTCCAGACGCTTTTGCTCATGCATCAAAGCTTGGAATTCTTCACGAGCGCGTGTTAGCTCAGCTTGAAGAAGTCGCAGGGCATCGGCATAATCGCTCAGGTGTCGCTCTCGCACAATGGAGAGCATTCTTGTACGCTTGCCCTCTACTTCCTCGAAGAAGACAACGGTCTCGAGCGAAAGTTGAAAGCCACTGTGCAGAGTGTGCGTAGAAAAGAAGCGCTCACCATCTTTTGCCGATGCAAAAAGTGATTCATATCGGGCAACAATGCTGGCTTGAGCTTCAACGGGGTAGAGCACCGAGATGTGCTTTCCGATGAGGTGATTCAACTCGTGCTGGTAGAGCTTTGCAAAGGCAGGGTTAGCCCACACAATTGTGCCAGCTTCGTCCGTCATTACGACGCCATCTGATACACTTTCCCAAATTGCCTGACACAACTTGTCAGAAAGTGAAATAAAATCTGTTCGCATAGTGCATCAAGTTGTTAGGGTGTTCAAGCGCTGCTCTCAGATTCAGATTACCAAGTGTAAACCTGTTCGAAAGTGTGCCAATCGCTAATGCTGCGCTACAATATTCTTTTGAGCAGGCAAGTGGCGCATTAGACCTGCTTCTACATTTTCTTTGCAGCGCAGGACCGCTTCGCTGAGCGCGGCACTGAGCTTGCTAATATCCCACGGCTTTTGAATGTGCCGAAACAGCAAGCCCTTATTGATGAGTGCGATAATATCCTCAATGTCGCTGAAGGCAGTCATTAGAATTTTTGGTACCAGCGGGGCTAAGGCTTCAGCTTCTTGCAAGAACTGGCTGCCTGATTTCTTGGGCATTCGCATATCGGTAAGAATACATGCTACGAAGGCGCTGCTTTCCAGAATATCCAGAGCCGCATCGGCTGAGGTGCAAGTGAGCACGTCGTAATCTGCACTAAGAAGCTCAGAGAGCGCACTGAGCACACGGCTTTCATCGTCGACAACCAGAATTCTGGGTTTGCCACTTCGACCACAGAAGACTTTTTCGAATACAGACTTCTCGTTAGGTAGAGTCTGCAAAGCTGTCGAGAATTTTGCCTTGCTCTCTTCAAGGAGCGCGACTTTGGCATTAAGCTTTGCGAAAAATTCTTCTTCAAAGCTCTCGAACTTCTTAAGCTCAGAAATGGCCTCAGCTCGGAAGGCAGCAAAGAATTCCTCTTCGAAGCTTTCAAAGACACGTTCAGGCGACAATTGGTCTGAAGCGACCTCAGAGCGAGCAAAGAACTCTTCTTCAAAGCTTGTGTAGCCCGGGTCAGTTTTGCGCCGCTGTGGAAGTGGGTCTGGAATCGGGGGCAGGTGGCCATCAGGCGGTGGCACAAAATTTGGGTCAGTGCGCCGACGCTGTGGGATGGGCGCAGGTGATGCCGCTTGCTGAGTAGAAGCAGGTGCTTTCTTTGGCTGCTCACGATTCATCTTTTGGCAGCGCAGCATATAGCTAGCCATTGCCAGTGCCACGATAGATTTTAGCGTCTCTGGCACCCATGGCTTGCGCACATATCGAAAAACCTCTCCTACATTAACCGAGTCCAGCACAGCATCTAAGTCAGCGTATCCAGTGAGCAAGATGCGCATGGTGTGAGGGGCAATCTGCTTGACATTGCGCAGCAGTTCTACGCCCCGCATACCGGGCATACGCTGGTCGCTGATGACAATCGCCACATCAAGATGGTGTTGCAAGAGCGTGAGTGCCGTCTGCCCATCAGAGGCAGTGAGAACTTGAAACTCTCTGTCGAAGAGTTGCGAGAGCGACTCTAACACCTGCGGCTCATCGTCGACGATAAGCATTTTGGGTTTTTTATGCATTGTTCTACCCTACTTGATTGTTTCATCTTCCAAAATATGAACGGGGCGAGGGAAGACAGGGTAAAAACCAAATATGCTGACCCTCGCCCTTAAAGTTGCCCCGAGTAGTTGCAAAGGATTTAACTTTTCGTTTCCAAAAATTCCACAGCGGGAATTTTCACAAAGAAGGTGGTGCCAACGCCTTCTTCAGTCTCAAAATATAGCTTGCCATTGTGCTTTTGCACGATAGAGTAGCAAATCGAAAGGCCGAGACCTGTGCCTTTGCCAACAGGCTTTGTCGTAAAGAACGGGTCAAAAATCTTGGATTGGATGTGCTTGGGAATGCCCTTGCCATTGTCACTAACCTTGACGACAACATAACCATCTTCAAGACCAGTTGACACGTGCACTTTGCCTTCAGGCCTTTCCTCGACAGCGTGAATGGCATTTTGAATCAAGTTCAAAAACACTTGGTTGAGCTGCGCAGGGAAGCAATCAACCATTGGAATGTCGCCATATTCCGTAGTCAGCTCAATATTTTTGTCTTTCAACTGATGCCCAATCATTAAGAGACAGCTACGCACTCCTTCATTGATATCAGCTTTTTTCATTTCAGCTTCATCGAGGCGTGAGAAGTTGCGCATGCTCCGAACAAGGTTTGCCATCTGCTCAAAGCCCAGCATCACACCGTTAAAGAGGCGATCCGTGCGGCGAATGGTCTCGTCGAGTTCCGCTATCGTGCCGTTTGGCGAATGGCTGACCTCCTGCATTTTTGTAAAGGCTTCCTCGAGCTGACCGTTATAGACACAATCCTGTGCTTCGATCGCTTTGCGAAGCAGCGCAGAGATATTCTTGAAGCGGTCGCGAATAAGTGCCACATTGTTGGAGGCGTAGCCGATTGGGGTATTAAGTTCGTGTGCAATACCAGCGACCATTTGCCCCAGTGCCGACATCTTTTCCGATTGAATGAGATGCTTTTGTGTCTCTTGGATTTCCTTGATGCGCGCCTGCAGCTCAGCTTCCAATGTTTTAAGCTGTGTGATATCTACACAGATCCCATACCAAAGGATTGCCCCATCTTCACGCTTCGTTGGCTTGCCTTGAAAACGCGTCCAAATGCGTTTGCCAGTGGGCAGCGTAAAGCACGTCTCGTATAGGAACGGTGACATATTAGCAGCAGATTCTGCTACAGCAACTTGCGAAGCGGCAACATCATCAGGCTCCATCATTGCAAAAAGTAGTGATGGGTTTTGCATAATTGCTTCGGGTTCCAATCCAAAAATGTCGCGGCAGCCTTCGCTAACATATGGCATCTGAATAGTCCCATCAGGCAGAAGTGCAAACTGGTAAATCATTCCGGGCACGGCATTCACCGTCTTGCGGAAGTTTTCTTCGCTCTTGCGCAGTTTTTCTTCGGTTTCTTTAATGTCGGTGATGTCCTGCATCGGGCCGAACACGCGAATCGGTGTGCCGTTGGCATCTCGCTCAATATCGTAGATAACCTTGATGTAGCGAATGCGCCCGTTGTCAGCCCGACGAATGCGATAAGTGGCATCACCACGCAAGGCGGTGGGTGAAGACAGGACGGCTTGGAAACGCTGCATCGTTTCCAGTGCGTCTTCTGGCAACACGAAGCGCTCAAAGAACCTTTGCACACTCATCTGATATCCCCCTTCTTGCTCTGCACTTGTGCCCAACAGAGCGTAGCAGCGGTCGTTCAGGGTAGAGACCTGTGTGCGCAAATCGCTTTCCCAGAAAGCCAGCTGAGCAAGGTCGGCGGCGGCGTTCATCTGCGCCTGCTGCTGTCGCAGTTTCGCTTCGGCTTCTTTGCGCTCACGCGATTGCATGGCAAGTGAAACCATATCCGCCACATACAGCGCAAAGTTGATTTCTTCGCCCGTCCACTCACGTGTGCCGCCAAGATGCTCCAAACAAATCACGCCTAAGACCTGGCCGTTGTAACGGATAGGCACATCAAGCATAGCCCCGATGCCTTGCGGGGTCAGATAGACATCTGAAAACTCAGCCGTGGCAGGATGACGGTGTGCATCGGTTGCAACAATGTTGCGTTCCGACCGCAGCGCCGCAAAGTAATTTGGAAAGTCTTTGGCAAAAAGCTCTGTGCCTTTGGAGTGCGTCCGTGTAGGCTGATGGAAGACATCAACTGACACAATTTTAGTCATTTCGTCATCGACAAACCACACTCCTGCTTGGCCTACACTAATTGCATCGCAAAGTTGTTCGGTTAGCACGGCAACAGCGCTATCAAAATCACCATTGTAAAACTCGGGGCGCGTCGAGATATTCTGTTGAACGGTTTGGATTTTGGCAACAAGCTGCTCGCGCTGCTTTTGCTCGGTAATCTCAGTGCGCACACCATAGAGAACAATGCTGCCGTCCGCTTGCTTTTCTGGATTGGAGTTGACACGCACCCACTTGGTCTTTCCAGAAGGCGTGATGATGCGCATTGTAATATCTAGTGGCACAAGATGCTCTAATGTGCGGCGAATTTGTCGCCAGTATGCTTCTACATCGTCGGGGTGCCACATTTTGGTCAGAATTGTGGCATCACGCATCGCTTCTTCTGCGCTAACTTCGTAGAGCGCTTTGCAATTTTCACTCATAAACGGATAGGAGTATGTGCCATCAGGATTAAACTTTAATTGGTAAATGACACTGGGCACAGTGTTGACGGTTTTTCGGAAGATTTCTTCGCTCTTGCGCAGTTTTTCTTCGGCTTCTTTGATGTCGGTGATGTCCTGCATCGGGCCGAAGAGGCGAACAGGCACGCTGTCCGCGTTGCGCTCCACGTGGTAGATGACCTTAATGTAGCGAATCGTGCCGTCGTCAGCCCGACGAATGCGATAGGTTGCTTCACCACGATTCAGTGTGGGCGAAGCTAAAATGGCTTGCAGGTGCTGCACCGAAGCAGGCACATCTTCGGGCAGAACAAAGCGTGAGAGGTAATCCTCGATTGAAATTTCGTATTTGCCTTCGCGTGCAACGCTGGTGCCCAGAAGCGCATAGCATTGTTCGTTGAAGAAAAAGCACTGCTTCTGCAAATCCCCTTCCCAGAATGCCAGCTTTGCCAGATCGACGGCGGCATTGAGTTGCTCTTGCTGCAAGCGCAGTCGGGCTTCAGCTTCTTTTTGCGCCGTGATGTCCATGCGCACGCCGTAGAAGAGTAGACCGCCATCTGGCTGCAGTTCTGGCTGCGAGCGCACATGTAGCCACTTGATTTGACCGTCAGGCATCACAATGCGACATTCCATATCAAAAGGCTGCAAAGTGCGACGGCATTCCTCAACACGGCGCATATACTCGCCGACATCATCAGGGTGCCACATGCGCGTAATCAGCGACGCATCTTGCATAATGCGTTCTGGCTCAATGCCATAGATGGCTTTGCTGCCTTCGCTGACAAATGGATAGACAATTGTGCCATCGGGACGAAAGAGAATCTGATAAATCATACTGGGCACGGTGTTCACCATCTTGCGAAAGGTCTCTTCACTTGGGCGCAATCGGCGTTCCAGTTCAGCTTGCGTGGCAGCGTAGTGGGTGGCGGTGCTGGCTTCTGTGTAATGCCCATTTCCATTTTCGTGGTTCGTGTGCAGGTCTTTGGTCAACATAGTGTCCTCCTTCAGTGTGGGTTTAGGCTTGTGATTTTTGTTTGGCCATCTGGCTAAGGGCAGCCAGCGCGCTGAGTGTATTGTTGGGGTTCAGCGCAGGCTTGCTGTCTTGCGCAGCTTTATCTGAATGATGTGAAGTGCCATTGCTGCTGCTTTCTTCTAACTTAGATTTTACCTGATAGAGATAGAGGTCAATTGCTTCAGCAATCGTTTCGCGCAGTTTTTCAGGATGCCATGGCTTCTGAATGTAGCGATAGATTTGTCCCTCGTTGATAAGGCGGATGATGTCTTCAACATCAGTGTATGCCGTGATGAGAATCTTAGGCACAAGCGGCGCAATCTCTCTGGATTCAATGAGAAAGTCTGTGCCGGTCTTCTTCGGCATACGCTGGTCAGTGAGAAGCAGCGTCATAAAAGAGTCTTGCTTTAAGAGCGCCATCGCTTCATCGGCTGAGCGAGCCGTAAAAACTTCATAAGAATCAGAGAGCAATTGCGTAAGCGCAGTCAGCACACCTTGCTCATCATCGACGACCAAAATCTTGGGCTTACCGCTGGGGCTTTGAAAGGCTTGCTCAACATTGCCTGGAGCAGCTTGCGTAAGTCGGTCGAAGAACTTCTCCTCAATGCTGCGCTGCTTTTGCAATTCTTGCATAGCGAGGCTTTGCACAGAGCTCGATTCAAGTGCTTCGGGAGAGGCAACGGGTTCTGACTTTTTAGCCGCTTCCTTTGCTTCTTTGACCTTTTTGCGACTAAGGTAAGTTGCGGCTGCCAGTGAGACAATCGCCGTCAGTTCATCAGGTTTCCAAGGCTTTTTGACATAGCGGAACACTTCACCCACATTAACCGAATCCAAAATTGCATCAGCATCAGCAAAACCTGTCAGCAAGATGCGAATCGTGTCTGGGGAGATTTCCTTGATGGCTTTGAGCACATCAATGCCTTTGAGGCCGGGCATTCGCTGGTCGCTCACCACGATTGCAATATCGGGATGCTGCCGCACATACTCAATTGCTTCTTGACCGCAGCAGACTGTGTGCACATCGTAGGTGGTGTCAAAGAGCTGCGCTAGCCCCTCGAGAATCATTGGCTCATCATCAACGAAGAGCACTTTAAGTTTCTTGGATGATTGCATCATAGTTTAGTTTTGTTTGCGTTGCAGAGCCTACTGTGCAAAAAGTGCAGCAAAAGTCGCTCAGGGCGCTTCAAAAGAAATAAGATTTCGATAAGTTTTGAATAATTTGACTTGGTAAGTTCTTTCAAAAAGAGGACTTACGCTCGAAATTTTTTTTTCATAGCCCGCCTCCATTGCGCAAAACAGGGTTGGGTTGGCTTGACTGGCGCATGAAAAACGACTGTGGCTGTGGCACATAGACAGCGTAGTTGGGGGTGTCCAAGACCTTCACAAGCTGGAGCAGGTGGGCAGTCCATTCTAACTCATTGACGGTTTGTAGCTGCAGTCTTTCGCTGGAAAGAACAGTCTTTTCGAGCACAATTGCGCACGATGGCTCTGCTGCAAGTGTATCTCGAAGCGCTGCAGCAGCAGTGACAGGCAACCGCACATAGCGCATCATTGCGCCCCACTTCATAGTATCCACGTCAATCCCATCAAAGTAGTAGCTGAACTGTGGATTAAAACGCTGGTCTCCAATGCGCGCAGGAGGCACAAGGTGAATGAGACAGGCGGGCTTAGACTGGTGCACAAACTCCGATGCGGACTTTGCCCCGTGATAAGTTTGCACAAATGCTAATCCATTGACTGCACTCCATATTGCAACACAGGTGCTGGTCAAGATAAGCAAGGTAAGAAGCACTGCGCGCGTTTGCTCACGACGCAAAGCTATGTGCACCAAAGCACCCGCTGCCAGCGCTGCAGCCAGCACAGCCACTATGCCCAGCATGACCAGCCAATCCTGATTGAGTATCGCTTCAAGCACTGCGCGGTGAAAGGGTTGCAAGAGCGACCAAATGCAGGATAGAAACAGTGCGCTCAATGCGATTAGCTTCACCAAGTGGTGCTCGTTAGGCACATTCAGTAGCAAGGATAAGGATTCTGCAGCCATCAATATCAGGGGTGGCAAAAAAAGCAGCGTGTACCAAAGGAGCTTGGTTTGCGAAAGCGATAGCACCGATGCGGTAAGCAGTAGCCAGATAAGCCATCTCACACGATAGGGCTTACGAACATGCGGTTGCCGCCAAAATGCCCAGAACCAAAGCATACTCAGCGCAGCCAAAGGGATACGCGTGAGCACTACATTGAGATAGTAAAAGACCCCTGTGCGATGCTGCGACAGCATTTGATTGCGCTGCACTCGGTCGGCCACAAACCATGAGATATACTGCTCAAAATATCCCGGATGCTGAGCACATATCCACGCAAACCATAGCATCGCCACTGAAAGTCCAAGAGCATAGAACAGTAGTAAGGCACGCAAAGCATTCTTGCAGGTAATTTGCTTTGTCCAAATGCGATAGCCTTCACACAGACCAATTGCAAGCGCAGGAAAAAGTCCAACCAGCACTTTCGTCATCAAAGCGCCGCCAAGCACCAATCCAGCCGCTGCAGCATGCCAGAGGCGACCGGACTGTTCATAGCGCTGGAAAAAATAAACTTGAAGCATGGAAAGCCACATCAGCAACATATCAAGCTGAGCAAGGCGAGCATACCAGAGCACCAGTGGCAAAAAGCCTGCTACAACTAGCGCATAAAGCGGGGTATGTGGTAAATCTGACCGTTTTGCAACCTGCACCAGCGTTGTCAAAAAAAGGCAGGCAGCAAGCCACGACGGCAAGCGAAAAGCAAACTCTCCCATTCCAACCACCTTCGCCGAGAGTGCAGCAAGCCAGATGTAGAGCGGTGGGTGAGACGCAGAGTAAAATCCGCCGATGGCATAGTCGCTTTGGTCAAGCCAGCAATTGAAGTAAAGGATGGCTTTCGTGCGCAGAGCGTAGTAGCCTTCATCGTAAGGCTGAAGTTCCAAGTAAGGCAGTTGCCATAGCACAAGCAGCCATATCGACAGTGCAAGTAAGGAGGTAAAAGTCAGAGATGGCTGAAATAGCCTTCGCATCAATCAAGCTCCAATTCTTAGCTTACGCAACAGGATTTTGAAGTGCTTTTGCTTGTAAAGACGGCTACACACAGCTTCTCTTAGACGCATTTGCAAAAATATGCGAAAAGCGAGGAGCTTTGACTACTCCAGACTTTTGGGGCGAATTTCTTCTTGCCAGCGTTTGAGCCAAGCGCGCTGATGGCGCTCGAGGTAATCGGTTTGCGACAGAAGTGGTTTAAGCGATAAACCTTTCAGCCAGTCCACATTTAGCTTCAAGTCACTGCGAGCAGGAATGCGGTAGAAGCGTTCCGCTTGAATGTGTAGACTTTCTGGGGAAGTGACGAACTCATAGAATCGCTTTGCATTCTCCAAGTGCTTTGCGCCCTTTACAATTGCAATGCCCTCAATAGCGAAAACGGTGCCGCTTTCAGGGAGAATAAAACCAAATGGAAATCGATTCAAGCGAGATTGCAAAAGGGCATCATTTAGGTTCCAGAGTGTGAGCAACGCCTCGCCACGAGCGAGTTTCAAAAAAAGCTGTGTTGGGTCAGCTGCATAGCTTTTCGTATTAGCATGCAGCTTTTCTAGCCACGCAAAGCCAGAGTCGACCGACCCAGTGCGCACGCGCTCCTTTTCAATCATTGCTGCAAAGATGGTCTGCATTGTGCCTGATTGCACAGGGTCACGAATGATGATTTGACGCTGCCAGCGTCTATCCAAAAGGTCGTCCCACTCTTTGGGCACAGCATCTGGCGAAAGGAGTTCTGTGTTGTACATAATGCCTTCTGCCGTCCGATGCGTGGCGTGCCAAGTGTGACGAGGCGACTTGTATTCAGGAGACAAGGCAGAAGCCCATGACGGCGTATAAGGTTCCAGCAGCCCTAACGAATCCGCAAGCACAAACAGCTCTTTAGGACCACCCCACCACACATCAGCCTGTGGATTTTCTCGCTCAGTCTGAATGCGGTCAAAGATGCTCTGCGACCCCATATCGAGCCAGACGACATCTACAGTTGGATAGGCTGCCTCAAAAGCTTGCTCGAAGTAAGAGAGCATTTCTTTGCCGTGTGGCGAGTAGACCACAACCTTGTCTTTGGCAGGGGTCTGGCAACTGGCTAAAAGTCCGATTAGCCAAAGGTGCACGGGTATACGAAAGATGTGTAGCATGGCAAAAGATGTCGTTACGGTGAGCCTTCAACGCTCAGGTGCAAATGATTCGTTCAACTGGGCTTTGATTTTGCGCGCAGCGCCGCCGCACAAGCTACGCAAATGCCGTGAGAGACAGTGTGATACTCATTCTCTTTAGTAGGGCGAATCCGTAAAACTTCACCACACCATGCACAGACTTGCACCACAAATTGCTGCGCCGGTTCCGAGTGACTCGAGTGGGCAAGTGTTGGCACAAACTGCCTGAAACGGCATAGTGCAGGTGCAGAATCACAGTGAACTTGGCAGCCCAAGCGCTGGCAGGTTTCGGGGGGAAAATGAAATGGGCAAGTAGATTGCGCTCTATCCATTTGCTTGCACATTTAACGAACCCGCTAATCAAAAACGGCTGCATGACAAGCGCTCAAACACCGTGCCAGTCCAAAAGGATAGGCACAAACATAGCGTCCTGCGTAGGTAAGCACAGCCGTCAGGGCAAAAATCACCATAGCGTGGCGAAATCTCCACCGAAGTCTGCTGAACCCACCTTGCACTGCAGAAATCACCGAAGCCATCGCAAGTTCAAAGTGCCTATATTTGGCAGATACAGGTATGAATCCCAAGAACGATGACGCCGAACTTCATTCATCTTCATACCCATACACATTACTCTATGCTGAGCAGTCCCATTCTGCCAGCCGAACTGTTTCAGAAATGCCTTGACTTAGGAATGAACGCAGTGGCGGTAACTGACCATGCGTCGCTGTTCAATATGCCGGAGCTATTTAGTGAGGCAAAGAAAGTCTCTGAAAAGTGTGGTCAGCCTTTCAAGCTCATCGTTGGAGCGGAGCTATTTATTGCGCCTACATCACGCCACGACAAAAGCACCACCGAAGTGCACCACTTAAATGTGCTGGTGAAAAATCGGATAGGCTACAAGAACCTATGCAAAATTCTCTCCATTGCAGCACGGGAAGGGTTTTATTACCGCCCCCGTGCAGACCGTGAAACGCTCTTCACACACGCCGAAGGGCTAATTTGCACCACTTCTTGTGACCGTGGTGAACTGGCTAAGCTGGTGCTGAGGGGCGATGAAGCAGGTGCGGAGGCATTTATCAAAGCACATAAGGAAGTGTTCGGCGATGATTTCTACATTGAGCTCGAGCGACACAACGCACCCGAAGACGCACGCCTAAATGCGCACCTTATCCGACTGGCTACGAAATGGGACGTGAAACTGGTTGCGACCAACGATGTGCACTACTTGGAGAAAAAAGATGCGCCCATTCAAGAAGTAATGCTGGCAATGAAGAGCAAAGCAACGCTCTCTTCCAGCAAACGAATGAAGTTTCCAACCGATGAATTTTACCTCAAATCCCCCGAAGAAATGGCTGCACTTTTCGACAACAGCCACAATGAACTGTCGCACACGCTGGAAATTGCCGAGAAGTGTGAGTTTCACTTCAAAGATAGCAACCCCCAACTGCCGCTCTTCAAATTACCCGAAGGATTCAAAGATGACGCGGACTATCTGCGCTACCTCACCTATCAAGGTGCTGCACGCAAATATGGCGACCTTGATGCACTAGGCGAGCGTGGCAAGCAAATTCGTGAGCGCATTGAGTATGAACTGACCACGATTGCCAAAATGGGCTTTAGCTCCTACTTCCTGATTGTGAGCGACCTTATCGCCGCCTCGCGTCGACAAGGCTACTCGGTAGGGCCTGGACGGGGCTCGGTCGCAGGTAGCATTGTAGCCTATCTAACGGATATCACCCGTGTGGAGCCGCTCCAGTATGACCTGCTCTTCGAGCGTTTTCTCAATCCTGAGCGCATCTCAATGCCCGACATTGACATTGATTTTACACCTGTAGGCAAGCAAAAAGTCTTGGAATACACGATTGATCGCTACGGTGAGCAAAGCGTGGCAAAAGTGGTGGCGATTTCAACCTTAGGTGCCAAAGCAGTTATCAAAGATGTTGGACGAGTCTTGGAAATTCCTCTCGAGGAAGTGACGCGGATTACAAAATTAGTGCCCAGCAAGCCGATTGGGGCAGCGTTGCGCGACTTTGTCTATGGCAAGCGTGACAAGCACGGTAACCTTGAAATTGAGCCTGTTAAAGAGCTGCAGGACTTGCTTAAAAGTCCTGATGTGCGCATTCGAAAACTGATGGAATATTCGCTGGCGCTGGAAGGACGAGCGCGCAATGTGTCAGTGCATGCAGCAGGCGTGGTCATCACCAATGGATGTGTCGATGACTACGTGCCACTCTACATTTCCGACAAGGTGGAAGCCGAAGAGCGCCGCTACGCTGATGAAGAACCCGAAGAAATCGAGCTGAGCAGCACCGGCTTCAAAAGCAAGGATGAAAAGCAGGTCGTAACGCAGTTCGATAAAGACTGGATTGAAAAAGCAGGGCTACTTAAAATTGACTATCTTGGCTTAGAGACGCTGGCCGTGATTGATGAAGCCTTGCGGCTCATTGAAAAGCGGCACAAAGTTACTATTGATTTGGAAAGCCTGCCAATGGACGATATGAAGACCTACAAAATTTTTCAGGACGGCAAAATGGCAGGCATTTTCCAGTTTGAATCGCCTGGCATGCAAAGCTATATGATGCAACTGCGCCCCACATGCATTGATGACATTATTGCAATGAATGCGCTCTACCGCCCAGGTCCGATGGACTTGATTCCACGCTACATCGAGCGCAAGCACGGCCGTGAAGCCATTGAGTATCCGCATCCCTTGCTCGAGCCGATTTTAAAGTCCACCTACGGCATCCCAGTCTATCAAGAGCAAGTGATGCAGATGGCGCAGGTGATGGCGGGCTACACGCTCGGCGGGGCGGACATTCTGCGGCGTGCAATGGGCAAAAAGGAAAAAGACAAGATGGCACAGGAACGTGAAAAGTTCGTAAAAGGCGCAGCCGAGCGCGGCATCTCTGAGGCCAAAGCAAATGAAGTCTTTGATATGATGGAAAAATTTGCTGGCTACGGCTTCAATAAATCGCATGCAGCAGCCTATGGGATTTTGGCATACTGGACAGCGTATCTCAAAGCGCATTACACCGCAGAGTTTATGTGTGCGGTGCTGAACAGCGAAGCAGGTGACGCAGAACGAATGAAATTGCTCACCGATGAAGTGCGGTCAATGGGTATCAAGATTTTGCCGCCGAGCCTGAACAAAAGCGACGCACTCTCAACTGTCGAAGACTTGCCAAACGGGCGCACAGCAATTCGCATTGGTTTTTCAGCCATCAAGCACGTAGGCAGTGCAGCAAAAGAGATTGTAGCAGCTCGCAAACGCCGCAGGAAATCTTTCAAAAACTTGTTTGACTTCTGTGCGTCGGTAGATTTGCGCGTGATCAATCGAAAGGCTATTGAGTGCCTGATTGAAGCAGGTGCAATGGACGAGTTCGGGGTAGGGCGGGCTACGCTCTTGCAGAACCTCGAGCGCGCTATAGAGTTTGGACAAAAGCAGAATAGGCGCACCACTTTGGGGCAAGAGGGCTTTTTTAACGATGAGCAGTTTCTCGGCTCGGAAGAGGCTGCATACCCAGAGCTGGTAAAAGCCGAAGAGTGGAGCGATTCAGAGCGACTGCGCCGTGAAGTGGCGCTTATTGGTTTCTATGTGTCCACACACCCGCTCGATGCCTATCGCCGTGATTGGGAAGCCTTTGCTACACTCAAGCTCGGCAGCAAAACCTTTGAGCCGAAGCGACTCTATCGCATTATTGGCGTGCTCACCGAGCTGAAAAAGCATCTGGACAAAAAAGGCAATCCAATGCTTTTTGGCACGATTGAAGACTTCGAAGGTAAGGCAGACCTAACCGCATTCGCCAGCGTGTATGAACGCTTCGAGAAAGACTTCCAGAAAGATGCGGTTGTGATGCTAATTGCTGAGGCAGAGCGCAAAGACAATCAAACCAAACTCTTGGTGCAAGAAGTGATTCCTATTCGGAAAGTGCGCGATAAGTTTCTCCAGCGTGTGGTGTTGCGACTAGACGCAGACGATGCGGAAAGTCTTGCCAAAGCCCAAGCGGTAAAAGAAATTTGCGACATGCATCGAGGCAGCGTCCCAATTGATTTTGAAGTATGCTACTCGGAGAACGGCAAAGCCGCACGAATGCGGCTCTTTGCACGCAGAGCAACCGTTGACCCCGACAATGAGGTTTTGGAGAAACTTGAACATGCCTTAGGTGCAGGGGCAGTTTGGCTATCATCATAATTTTTCAACAAGTTGTAACTTTGCGCAGTTTCGACTTTTCTCAACCTAACTGAAATCGTACATAGCAATGGCAAAATACATCACAGCAACTGATGCCAACTTCGAGGCAGAGGTGCTGAAATCCGACAAACCTGTTTTAGTTGACTTTTGGGCAGTCTGGTGCGGTCCATGCCGAATGATTGCACCCGTCGTCGAAGAGTTGGCTGCCGAGTATGAGGGCAAAGCCAAGGTAGCAAAGCTCAACGTCGATGAAAACCCAATGACCTCAATGAAATACGGCATTCGAAGCATTCCCACCTTGCTCATCTTTAAGAATGGGCAAGTCGTTGACCAAATCATCGGGGCGGTCCCAAAAGGCGTCATTGAAAGCAAACTCAAATTGCAGTTGGCATAGATGACAACGAAAATTACAATCTATGCCACAACGTGGTGCCCTGACTGCTACCGCATTGAGCGAGTGCTGACCGAACACAACATTCCTTTTGAAAAGATTGACATTGAGCGCGTAGCAGGCGCAGCTGAAATCGTGATGAAACATACAGGAGGCAAACATGTGGTGCCAACTGTAGTGGTGCGCACGCAAAGCGCTGAAGCCGTCTTCGTCAATCCCAGACCCCTTCAGCTCTTGGAAGCACTCAGTGCAGCCGAACAGCTTTGAAGCTAAGCCACGAAACTGAGGGTCATGTGAGAAAGGAGAAAGTAATGTCCGAGCACACACATTACGAGGTCGTCATCATAGGTTCAGGCCCAGCAGGCTTGACTGCGGCAATTTACGCTGCACGCGCCATGTTGCACCCCTTGGTGATTGATGGTGTGCAACCCGGCGGTCAGCTGATGACAACTACTGAGGTTGAAAACTACCCCGGCTTTGCGCGCGGCATAATGGGGCCGCAACTGATGGACGAAATGCGTGAGCAAGCAAAGCGCTTTGGCACAGAATTTCTTTACGGTGAGGTAACGGCTGTCGATTTGTCAGAACGCCCATTCAAACTTACAGTTGATGACAAGAAAACTGTTCTGGCAGAGACGCTTATCATCGCTGCAGGCGCACGCGCAAAGCTCTTAGGCTTGGAAAGCGAGCGCAAGTATATGGGCTATGGCGTCTCTGCATGCGCCACATGTGATGGCTTTTTCTTCAAGGGCAAAAATGTCTTTGTGGTGGGTGGTGGCGATTCAGCAATGGAAGAAGCCCTATTTCTCACCAAATATGCGGCAAGCGTAACAATTCTGCATCGCCGTGATGAATTTCGAGCATCCAAAATTATGCTAGACCGTGCCCGCCGAAATCCCAAAATCAAATTCATCACAAGCGTTGTGGTCGAGGACATCTTGGGCGATGGCAAAGTGCTCACTGGGCTTCGGCTGCACTACCTCAAAACAGGTGAGCGCGTAGAAGTACCAGCCGATGGCTTATTTGTCGCAATTGGGCACGAACCGAATACCAAGCTATTTGTCGGACAACTGGCACTTGACCCGCAAGGCTATATCATCACCAAGAAGTCTACGATGGAAACCAGCGTTGAGGGCGTTTTTGCCTGCGGTGATGTACAAGATAGTCAGTATCGACAAGCCATAACAGCAGCGGGCACAGGCTGTATGGCTGCCATAGATGCAGAACGGTTTCTGGAGCGCAGAAAATCGGAGCTGGCACAGAAGGTTGCACCCTAAGTCGCAGGTGAAAAGTCCCGCAAGGAATCGCTTAGTGAGCATGGTTACCATTTCTTTGCGTAGCGAGCGAAAAACGCTATATTTGCAGCTCTTTTCGGAAAAATCACGGAACAGTATGGCAAAAGTTTGTGCACTCACTGGCAAAAAGCCCGTGTATGGAAACGCCGTATCGCATGCGAACAATCACCGTCGCACACGCTTTGAGCCAAACTTGCATGAAAAGCGTATTTGGCTCGAAGAAGAAAAGCGTTGGGTGCGTGTGCGCCTTTCAGCAAAAGCGCTGCGCACAATCGCCAAGAAAGGCACGGCTGAGTTGGCCAGAGTCCTGAAAGCGCGCTAACTCTCTACCAAAGCGTGCCTGACCGACGCCTGAGCAAGTTGTGGTGCGTAAAGAGCAGGCAAAGTGACTGCTGAACGCTATCTTGTGAAGCAGGATGTAGTGATTCGCTATGCCGCAGGTATGCCTAAACGAAAGCAAGTAACAATATACACCGATGGTGCCTGCAGCGGTAATCCGGGCAAGGGAGGCTGGGCAGCTATTCTCCTCTACGGCAACACCACAAAAGAGCTGTCTGGCTTTGAAGCACACACCACCAACAACCGCATGGAACTGCTCTCCGCAGTTAAAGCGCTGGAAGCTCTCAAAGAACCTTGCACGGTCGATCTCTACAGCGACTCGGCCTATCTTGTGAATGCATTCAATCAAGGTTGGCTAAGTGTGTGGCAAAAAAACGGCTGGAAAACGACTCAAAAAAAGCCTGTGCTGAACCAAGACCTGTGGCAACGGTTAGCTGATCTGACAGCCAAGCACACCGTGCGTTTCCACAAGGTAAAGGGACACAGCGACAATGCACTGAACAACCGCTGCGACTTCTTAGCCACACAAGCGATTGCTAACCACTATGCACATCAAGACTGACATACTGTATGCAAAACTCGAGCAGCCAACTCCTTTTGTCGCAATGCTTGTAAGGCGCCACGCTTGGAGAGGGAAATTCTGTCGTCAGAATCGGCAAATTTGCATAGGTTGCAGTCTAGCATTGCGAAACTCATGCTACAAGTTTGCCTACTGCAATGAGCGTGCCGAACGAACATTGCGGTGTTTTGTGTATCTTGATGGTGCGTTGAGCAAAGTGTGGACGCTTGCTCAAGCTGAATGCAGTGAGAGAGGAGTAAAAGTATGCCAGATAACATTGAAAAATCGCCATCATCACCTTCTTCTGATGAAGCCAATCCCCCTGAGCCTGCGCTTAATCCACTGGAAGTCAGCAGCGACCCGATGGCGGGAATGTTTCCCAAAAAGGGGCGCGGTATCGGTGCACTGATATTTGTGATATTGGTCTCATCTCTGTTTGGATATGCAGCACTGCTAGCGAATTTGCCGCGTGAGCGTCCGCCTGCAGAGCCACTGCCAGCGTCAATTCGTGAGCGCCTATCGGGTTTGCCGCTCAATGCGAATGTGTTAGTTTATGTGGGCTTGAAAGAAATTCGTGCCTCTGAGTTTTGGCACACATTCGTGCCTGATTCGCTTAAAACAAACTGGTTTGCCGATACCAGCACTGCCTTTGGCCGCTTTGCCAGAGCAGCGCGGATTGATGTGGCACAGGACGTGGATACAGCACTTTATGCCGAAGTCAATCGGCATGGTATGGAAAACACCTTTCTTGCCGTGTTGATGGGGCGCTTTGGGAAAGCTCAATTCGCACAGCTTTCACAGCGCGCAATGGATAGCCTTGTATCGGGTGGCAAGAAAGCCTATCAACTCGAGCCTTCTTTGTGGTATAGCCGTGTATCTGACTCTGAAGTGGCGTTAGCTAGCCATGCAGACGCTATCGCTAACTATTTGCAACCGCAAACTAATTTCTGGGCAACGGATTCTACAATGACCCCGCTCTTAGAGCGCGTGCAATATAAGTCGCATTTCTGGGTTGCTTTGGGTTCGGCACGCTGGGCGTTTGGGGCAATGCGCGGCTTAACTTCTGGCAATCAAGGTATGCAAGCAATGGGCAACATTCGAAACATTCGTCAGCTGGTGCTATCGCTGAAGCTGACCGATGGCATTGAAGGGCAGTCCGAATGGATTTACGAGAACCGTGCAGCCGCATTTTTTGCAGGCGGACTAATCGGTATCACGCTATGGGTTACCAAAAATTTCAGCCAACGACAAAGCGAGAGGGTCAAAAAGCTCATCGGCACGATTGATTTTAAGCAAAATCTGGAGGCGCTCATGTTTCGCACAACGCTCTCAAAATCTATGCTGGAAGAGCTTTTGCATAAACCGCAGTAACATCAACTTTCAACCAACTTTAAGCCACTTGCAGAGATATGAAGAACCAAAATACATTTTCTCTGGTTCGCACCGTGCTGGTGCTACTTTTTGCGCTGACGCTGGCTGCCTGCGCTGCAAAGTCCAATGAAACGGCACTTAAGGCTGGAGACCTTGCGCCAGACTTTGAGCTGAAGGCTGACGATGGACGCACAATCAAACTATCTGACTACAGGGATAAAACGGTCGTGCTGTTTTTCTACCCAAAAGATGAAACGCCGGGCTGCACCAAAGAAGCTTGCGCATTTCGTGATGTCTATGCAGAGTTTAAAGCAGCAGACATTGAAGTCTTTGGCATCAGTGTGGATAATGTGGCGTCTCATCAAGCCTTTAAGCAAAAGCAAAATTTGAACTTCACGCTGCTGGCTGACGAGACGAAAGAAGTGTGCAAAAAGTATGGTGTGCTAGGTGCATTAGGCTTTGCACAACGCGTAACCTTTCTCATTGGTAAGGGCGGCGTAATTAAAAAGATTTTTAGAGACGTGCAGCCTGAAGTGCATGCGAAAGAAGTCTTAGAAGTGGCAAAGACCATTTAGCTTCACTTACTATTTACTGCACGGCGACTATCGTAGCAAACTCTGGTGGCGAGAGCAATTCTCCACTGCATGTTTCCCACTTTGTCGAGGCGAAAGCAGGCACTAGGTCAAGTCTGCTAAGTGTTTTCTTGCCTGACCATACTCTCTCTAAGTTGCTCCAATCATCATAGGGCACTGTGTGATGCGATGAAGAAAGTCATTATCTCGAATGGGCGGCTGGAGCTGGTAGAAGCGCCGCCGCCTGAGCTACACGATGATGAAGTTGAAATTGAAGTGAAGGCAGTCGGCGTAAACTTTGCCGACATCAAAGTGCGCAAAGGTTATACGCCGCAGCCTGATATTCCAATGCCGGGTTTCGGCTACGAAGTAGCAGGCATCGTGCGACGCACAGGGCGCGATGCCCATCGCTTTGCCATCGGCGATAGGGTGTTCGGCGTCTCCCACTACGGGGGCGGCTATGCAGAGCGCGTCGTGATGCCAGAGTTTAGTGTCTTTCGCCTGCCGCTCTATATGAGTTTTGAAGAAGGTGCAGGCTTTCCAGTAGCGTTTCAAACTGCCTATCACCTTCTCAAGACAGCAGCGCAAGTTCAAGCAGGTGATACGGTTTTGATTTACTCGGCAGGCGGGGCAACGGGCACCGCATTGGTGCAGCTGGCTAAGCTCTTTGGATGCACGGTCATTGCTGAAGCCAGTGCAGACCACAAGCTGCAGCGCGTCGCTAAATTGGGTGCAGATTTTACCATTAACTCTACACAAGAGTCACTGAGAGAAGCAATTCGCCGATATGCACCAGACGGGGTACAAGTCATCCTCGACGGCAAAGCAGGAGCACACTTCCCACAAAACATTGAGCTACTTGCCATGCGGGGCAAGATTGTGCTCTACGGCAATAGCGATGGAATGCCACCAGCGTTTGACCCCTACTCACTGGTCTATCGCTCCGCACATCTGATTGGCTTTTCAATGCGCTCTATCACAGCTGACCCAGAACATTATCAGCAAACCTATAATTTGCTGCTGCAGTGGCGCAAAGAAGGCAAATGGAAAGTCGAGATTGGGCATTGCTTCCCACTTTCTGAAGCAATGAAAGCCCACGAACTGTTGGAGTCACGCCAAAGTTACGGCAAAATTATTCTCGTGCCGTAACGCAACCCTCACCCAGCGCAGCCAACAAAAAAGCCTCAGCATAATGCCGAGGCTCTCCCATTTCTCTTTCTCGAGGAAGCACTTCAAAAATCAATGCTTTTTATGGCCCAATTGGCAAGCAAAGGTTTGCCGTGCTTCACGACTGGGCAGCCAGATGCCGCAGCCGATTTATGATTGGATTCACTTCTCGTTGTCATAGTTGCTTCGTCGCTTTGAAAGAGCGCGAAACGAAATGTGCGTGCCCTAAATTAAAAAAGGGCTGGATAAAACAAATGCGTTCATAAAAAAATTGTCACAGTTTCTGCTGCAAGTGCTGACGCACAGCCTCTAAGTCCTCAGGCGTATCAACAGCTTGGCTCTCCATTGTGGTGCGCACGCAATAAATTCGATACCCGTTCTCTAAGAGTCGCAGCTGTTCAAGTCCCTCCAATTTTTCAAGTGGCGAGGGTCGTAAGCGGCGAAAGGCAAGGAGCGTCTCTCGCTGGTAGGCATAAATGCCAATGTGCTTGTAGTAGATAGGTCTCTCAGATTGGTGACGGTGATATGGAATCGCACTGCGCGAGAAATAAAGCGCAAACCCATGTCTATCTACCACCACTTTGACCACACTGGGATTTGAAAGCAAGGCATGCTCTTGGAAAGGCTTGATGAGTGTCGCACATGCTGGCGAGTGTTTCTGCAATAGCGGCGCAATCGCTTGGTCAATCATTTTCGGGTGAATCAACGGTTCATCACCTTGAAGATTGACAATCACATCAGCGCGTAGCGACTTTGCCACAAATGCCACACGGTCAGAGCCAGTTTTGAGCGTCTTTGGCGATAGAATCACTTTGCAGCCAAAAGGTAGAACGGCATCTGTAATCTTGCGGTCGTCTGTAGCGATGACAACTTCGTCAGCCAGCTTTGCCTTCAGCGCTTGCTGGTAGGTGTGCACAACCAGCGGCTTGCCTGCAAGGTCAGCCAGCATTTTTTCAGGCAAGCGTGTGGAGCAAAGTCGCGCAGGAATCACGATGGCAACATGTGGCTTTTGGCTCATTGTGGAGAGGTGTCTAGCAAGATGGTTACAGGACCGTCGTTAAGGAGACTGACCGCCATAGTGGCTCTAAATTGTCCGCTCTGAATGTTGAGCGAAGAGCCAGCGCGCAAGGCGGCAAGAAAGTGCTCATAGAGGCGCTCAGCATGCTCGGGCAACGCTGCATTAGTAAAACTCGGGCGGTTGCCTTTGCGCGTGTCAGCATAGAGTGTGAACTGCGAGACAACCAATACCCCGCCCTGCACATCTGTAACCGAGCGATTCATTTTGCCCTCGGTATCTTCAAAGATGCGTAGCGCAAGCACTTTTCTAGCCAGATACTCCGCCTCTTTTTCTGTATCGTGATGCGCAATGCCTAAAAAGACCAAAACGCCCTGCCCAATTTCACCGACTACCTTATCCTCAACGGCTACAGAGGCATAGCGCACGCGCTGAATCAATGCACGCATAATCGGTGAGCACCTTAGAAATTGGTTTCCAAATCTTGAAATGTCTGTCCGCTTCGGTCTTTTTCAGAGAGGCAGTAAGGAATATCTAGCTTCGGCCATTCAATCCCCACCATAGGGTCGTCGTATCGCAAGGTGCGCTCATGCTCCGGTGAGTAGAAGTTGGTAACCTTGTAGTGAAAGTCAGCAATATCTGAAAGTGTAAGAAAACCGTGTGCAAAGCCGGGTGGAATCCAGAGCATTTTTTTGTTTTCTTCGGAGAGCAGGGTGCCAAACCACTTGCCAAATGTGGGTGACTGGCGGCGAATATCCACCACCACATCGAAGACTACGCCTTGTGAGACGCGCACCAGTTTGCCTTGAGCCATCGGTTGAAGCTGGTAGTGCAAGCCGCGTATCACACCCTTCTTAGAGCGACTGACATTATCCTGCACGAAGGTAGCAGTAATGCCAAACTCTGCAAAGAGACGTGCATTATAGCTCTCGAAAAAAAAGCCTCGCACATCTTCAAAGACGCGCGGCTCTATGATGTAAAGTCCAGACAATGGCGTGTGAGTGCAGCGCACGGCTTTTAGAGAGCTTGCCTTCGGAGATAAAGTTTTACAGCTGTATCCACGCTACGCGCCAAGCGTTCAAAATCCACTGGCTTGGTAAAAAATTGATAGATGAGCCGCTCTTTGAGCAGAGGCTCAATGCGCTCGAAGTCAACATAGCCCGACATCATAATGATAAGGATATTCGGGTCTATGCGGTGAATCTCACGAGCCACTTGCTCACCGTTCATTGTCGGCATGGCGTAATCCACAATTGCAACTTCCACTAAGCCACGATTCATCTCCACAAATGCCAGTGCCTCTTCTGGCTTGCTAAAAGCCCGCGTAACTTGAATGTCAGAGAGAAACTCCGCCAAAGGGTGCAAAATCTCTTCGTTATCGTCGACTACGACCAGCATTAGGTTGCTTAGTTTGCGTTTGAGATAAACTGAGCATTCCGGTGATACTGAACGCTCTCGCTCTTGACAAAGTCAATCAAGGCGCGAAGGTGTGCAGGGTCAATGTCAGGCAAGATGCCGTGCCCTAAGTTAAAGACGTGCCCAGATGTATCGCTGTGGTCGCCAAACTTTTGCAGAATTTTAGCTGCTTCTTGACGGATAATGTCAGGTGGTGCATAAAGCACCGTAGGGTCTAAGTTGCCTTGCAAAGCCACGCGGTCAGAAAGTTGCCAGCGTGCCTTACCAATGTCGATGGTCCAGTCTAGCCCGATTGCATCGCAGCCTGTACTGACAATCTCGCTGAGAAGTGTGTTAGCACCCTTTGCAAAGACGATAACGGGCACATTCGGGTGCTTCATCTTGACAGTCTGAACTGCCTCATGAAGGTATGGCAGCGAAAAGGTCTTGAAGGCTTCTTCACTGAGGAGCGACGCCCAGGTATCAAAAATTTGCACAATGTCGGCACCTGCTTCAATTTGCAAAAGCAGGTAGTCCGTCAGCACTTTGTTGAGCTTACACAGCAAAGCGTGTGCATCATCGGGACTGGCATATATCATTTGCTTGGCGGCCTTGAAGTCCTTGTTGCCGCGCCCTTCGACTACATACACGAAAAGCGTCCAAGCAGAGCCTGAAAAGCCAATAATAGGCACGCGTCCCTGTAGCTCACGCTTCGTAAGGCGAATCGCATCTTCCACAAAACGAAGTGCGCAAGAGACATCAGGCACAACCAGTTTTTCAATCTCGTAGCGCGTGCGAACAGGCGTGGCAAACTGCGGTCCCTGCGATTCCTGCATTTCCAGTGGCAAGCCCATCGCCTCAGGCACAACCAGAATGTCCGAAAAAATAATCGCCGCATCAACTTGCAGAATCTCAACTGGCTGAATAGTTACTTCCGCTGCCAGTTCAGGGGTTTTGCAAAGCGTCAGGAAATCGGTCTTCTTGCGCACTTCACGGTATTCAGGCAAGTAGCGCCCAGCCTGACGCATAATCCAAATTGGTGTGCGTGGAACGGGTTTGCGCTGTAAGGAACGAATAACTAAATCGTTTTTTATCATCGCTCGGGATAAATGCAGTCGTTTTGAAAGTTAGCAAAGATATGAGAAACAGCATAAGAAACAGAGCATTCAGACCGCTCAAAGGATGGATGTGTTGCGAACAACACGCCATGCTGACCGCGCCCCTAACCCTTCGCTGCAATAGGTAATTCCAGCGAGAATTGGAAAGAAAGTCAAAGCAACCTGATGCCGCAGCCTTGCTACAACTGTAAGGTTTGCAATGCTTTTGCAAGGCGGATTGGCAAGGGCAAGGGATTGTTGTAAATTCGGCTTTTCTCTAAGCAAACGGATGAAGATATGTCAAAGACCATCAACATCTTTTTTATGGCAGATGTCGTGGGGCAGCCCGGCGTGGATATTGTAGTCAAGCTTCTCAAAAGCTACATTCAGAAATACGATGTGCATTTTACAATCTGCAATGGCGAAAATGCTTACCACGGCAAAGGAATGAGCCTTGAAATTCTCCATCAGCTGCGCTCTGCGGGTGTCAACGTCATCTCAGGTGGCAACCACATTTGGGATAACTTCAAGTTTCACGAAGTTCTAAAGCGCGACCCGCATGTGCTACGCCCGATGAACTACCCAAAGGGCACTTGGGGCACAGGGATGGGCATCTATGACTTGCCCAAAGGATTAGGTAAAATCGGCGTGCTGAATTTACAGGGCAGAACTTTTATGTACACAATTGATTGCCCATTTCGCACAGCAGATTGGGCGCTGGAGAAGATGAAAGACGTCAAATACATTATCGTTGATATGCATGCCGAAGCAACAGCAGAAAAAGTGGCAATGGGCTGGTATCTTGATGGGCGCGTGTCTGCGGTGATGGGGTCGCATTCGCACGTGCCGACTGCGGATGAGCGCATCTTACCGAAGGGCACAGGCTACTGCACCGACATTGGAATGACAGGTCCATATGACTCCGTTATCGGAATGGTAACGAAATCGGCGATTGAGCGGTTCATTTACCAAACCCCTCACAAGTATGAGTGCGCAACCAACGATGTGCGGCTTTGTGCCATGCTGATTCAGCTAGACCCTGAGACAGGCAAGTGCGTGCGCTTAGAGCGCATCATCTATCCAGAATTCCCTAAGACCGCACCGCTTAGCACAGCCAAAAAAGAACCGCAGCTTGATTCCTCAACGGCTTGAAAGGTATGCATCAATGCAGGGCACAAAGAGTGCGGTCGTAATAGGCACAGTGGTGTGCTGGCTGAGCTGGACGCCCCTCCTTGCCCAATCGCTCGATACACTGGTGTTGCTCTATACTGGCGGTGCATTTGGCTACTTGGAAGCATGTCCGTGCTCCAAAGAAAATTTGGGCGGTCTGGCACGGCGAATGACGCTCGTGATGCAAACCCGTGCCGCTTTTGGTGAAAAGGTAGTGCTGGTCGACGCGGGCAATCAATTTTCTACCTATCCAAAATCAAGAGAGGAAGCAGCACTGGTGGCGAATTTGCTTGCGGCAATGCAGTACGATGCCATCAATCTTGCCGAGTATGATTTGACCTACGGACTGGACTTTGCAAAAGTCACCCTTTCAACACTGCCAGTTGTCTCTACCAACCTAAGCGACAAGCAAGGAGCAACACTGGCGCCACGCTATCGCATCAAACGCATCAGGCGCGTTTCCATTGCATTCATCGGTGTGCTGACTGAAAGTGCCTTTGCAAATGCACAAGACTCTGCCAAGATGGATGCAAGGCTTGAGCCTGCCTTGCCTGCATTAGAACGCACACTGGAAAGTCTCCGTAAAGAAGCCCCTGACCTCACTGTGCTACTTTTACGCACGCAGGATATTGGCTTAGAGAAGAAGTTGGCAGAGCGCTTTCCGCAACTGTCAGTGATTATAACCAACTCGGAAGAATTTCTGACTGAGACGCCGTCCAAAGTCGGCAGTACCTTTGTGCTGTCGGCAGGACACGATGGCGAGTATATCGGTCGCTTGATGCTGATTTTGAACGGAAAAGAGGTGATCAAAGCGGAGAACGCGCTCATACCGCTTTCGCCCAAAGTGCAGAGCGACCCCAAAATGGAGGCGGCAATTCAAGCCTTCAAGCAATCGCAAAAGCGAAAGCAAAAAAGTGTCAATTAACGACCGTTTAACTTTATCTTTTCAAGCAATGCAAAAGCAAAACAAAAACGATTTTCTCTCTGCTGTAAAGTTTGACAAAGATGGACTGGTGCCTGTTATCGCACAAGACGCCGTAACGGGGAAAGTCCTAATGCTGGCGTATATGAACCGCGAAAGTTTGGAAATCACGATTGCCGAGAAAAAGGCGTGTTACTGGAGCCGCAGTCGCCGAGAACTTTGGCGCAAGGGCGCTACATCAGGCAATACGCAGGAGGTCAAGGAGATTTTGCTGGATTGTGATGGTGATGCAATCGTGCTCAAAGTTATGCAGAAAGGCGGCGCTTGTCACACGGGCTATGAGTCGTGCTTCTACCGCCGAATGACACCAGATGGGGCACTCGAGATTTGTGACCAAATTGTCTTCGACGCAGAAACCACATATGGAAAAGTTGCACAAAAGCCAGCCTCTAAACCAGAGCCGTAACGCTGTCCAGAAAGCGGAGGCGCTGGCGCAGCAGAAGTCGCATCGAGCGGTGCGGCAGATGTTTGATGAAATTGCGCCTGTCTACGACTTACTCAACCGCACGCTAAGTCTGGGACTGGACCAATACTGGCGCCGAACTGCAGTGAAGCTGGCATACCAGATGCTGTCGCCACGCCAAGCATTCTCAGCCTTAGATGTAGCCACGGGCACTGGTGATTTTGCACAGTTGCTGCAGGATTTACCAGCTTGCACGGCGGTAGTCGGCATTGACCTCTCAGCGGAAATGCTGCGCTATGCACAACGCAAAGTGCCGACGGCTCGCTTTGAAGCAGCGGCTGTCGAAGCCCTGCCTTTCGAGAGCGAAACCTTCGAGCTTGTAACCATTGGCTTTGGCGCACGCAATTTTGCCGACCTGTCAAGAGGGCTAAGCGAGATTTATCGTGTGCTGAAGCCGAACGGTGTGGCTGTCTTTCTTGAGCCGATGCTTCCGCGTCGTGCTCTGCTGCGCAGAATCTACAGCGCTTACTTTAAGCATCTTTTGCCGCGCCTTGCATCACTCCTAAGTCCATCGGATTATGCATACTACTACCTACCTTGCTCTGTGGAAGCCTTTGCAAGTGGCGAAGACTTTTTGTTGCAGTTAGGCAAAGTGCGCTTTCGCAAGGCGCTGTGGCGCACCTTGAGCTTTGAGACCGCCGCAATCTATTTGGCTCAGAAATAGAGACTTAGGCATTACTTCACAGGTCTACCGCTAAGGCTGTCGCCCGCTACAGTTACAACGCAGAGCTTTCCATCTGCGTCCTCCACCGCAAGCAGCATTCCCTGCGACTCAATGCCGCGTATTTTGCGTGGCGCAAGGTTGGCAACCACGATGATGTTCTTGCCAAGCATTTCCTCAGGCTTGTAATGCTCAGCAATGCCTGAAAGAATGGTGCATGTCTTGCTGCCAATCTTGACCGAGAGCCTAAGGAGCTTGTCCGCTTTGGGTACTCTTTCAGCAGCGACAACTGTGCCGATGCGCAAATCGATTTTTTCGAACTCTTCAATTGTGATAGGAGGCTTGATGGGTGCAAAGCCATCGGTAGGTGCGACTTGCTGAGCTAGCTTCTCTGCATCTGCAGCTTCGGCAGCCTTGATAAGGTCGTCAATCTTTTTGAGTTCGGGTTCAATTTCGCGGTCATCAATTTTGCGAAAGAGGATTTCAGATTCGCCAGAAAGTTTATGCCCTGCTTTGAGAGCGGGCTTTTTGGCATCATTCCAGCAAATTTTGCCGTCTATGCCGAGCATTCGAAGAATCTTCTGCGATGTATGTGGCAAAATTGGCTCAAAGAGCACCGCTAAGGTGAAGCAGAGATTTAGCGAGACGGCAATTGACTTCGCAGAGGCTTCAGGATTGGTTTTGTAGGTCTTCCAAGGCTCTGTTTCTGCAAGGTAACGATTGGCACGGCGGGCAATTTCCATCGTGTAAAATGCAGCGTCCCGAATGTGGAAACCCTCATAAGCCTCGTCAATTTTGCGGAAAGCCTCTATGAAGTCTGAACCCAGTGCTTCCCAGTCGCTCAGGGTGCATTCAGCAGGGACGGTGCCACCAAAGCGTGTGTTGCAAAAGTCCACTGCGCGTTTAACGAAGTTGCCTAAAGTGTCAGCTAACTCACCATTGGTTCGATTCTGAAAATCTTTCCAGCTAAAATCTGTGTCGTGTGTCTCAGGATAGTTCATCGCAATCGTGTAGCGCAGTGCATCGGCAGGAAACTTTTCTAAGAATTCGTGCAAGTAGACTGCATAGCCCCGTGACTTGGAAAACTTTTTGCCCTCAATGTTCATAAACTCCGACGCAACGACATTATCCACCAACACATACTTCTCCGTGCTGCCTTCATTTTTAGCCATCAGCATCGCAGGGAACATTAGGGCATGAAAGACCACATTGTCTTTGCCAATGAAGTGCACAAGGCGCGTGTCGTCCCGAAGCCAGTATTCTTTCCACTTGTCAGGCTCACCGATTTTTTCTGCCCACTCTTTAGTTGAAGAGATATAGCCAAGCACGGCGTCGTACCACACATAAATCACCTTACCTTCAGCATCTTTTTCCTCGAGCGGCACTTTGACACCCCAGCTCACATCACGCGTGATAGCGCGGTCGCCCAAGCCTTCTTTAAGCCATGCTCGAGCGTAGTTAATAACGTTCTGCCGCCACTCGCCAGAGCGTTCTTTTTCGTCGATGAAGGCTTCCAAGGCTTTCTGATAGCGACCAAGCGGGAAATACCAGTGCAGCGTTTCACGCAAAATGGGTGTTTTGCCCGTGAGTTTGCTCTTGGGATTGATGAGTTCTGTTGGGGTTAGATAAGTGCCACAGTTTTCGCACTGGTCGCCATTTGCTTCAGGATGTCTGCAGACGGGGCAAGTGCCCACAATGTAACGATCGGCTAAAAACATTTTGGCATCTTCATCATAAAACTGCTTCTCGACTTTTTTGACGAAAATGCCTTTCCTTGCCATATCAAGGAAAAATTCCTGCGTGGTCTGGTGGTGAATGGGCAAAGATGTGCGCGAGAAATTGTCAAACGAAATGCCAAGCTTTTGCAAGGCTTCCTTTTGCAAGGCGTGAAACTTATCGACAAGGGCTTGGGGCGTGGTGCCAGCTTTTTCAGCCGCAATAGTAATCGCTGCGCCATGTTCATCAGAACCGCCAATGTGGATGATGTCTTCGCCGCATAGGCGCTTGTAGCGCACGAAAATATCCGCTGGAATGAAAGTGCCTGCACAGTGTCCAAGATGCAGGGGGCCGTTGGCATAAGGCAAAGCTGTCGTAACCAGTGTTCGTGTAAAGCGCTTCGCAGACATGCTCAAAAAAAGAGTTAAAAAGCCGAAGTATCAATATACAGACTTTATGCAAATTTGCTGATGGATGAAAACAGCCTTGCAGGTGTGCAGGAGGCTTAAATTGCACTGGGGTGAGTGGCGACTGTAGCAGATTGGAGAGGAACAAGCGTGTAGCGTGCACAGAGAGCTGAAGAGTGCTTACACTTGAAATTGAGCGCTCGCCTGAAAGGTTTACCATGATGCGGAATTTTTGTAGATACGCATTTCACACAAGCGGGGCACAGCATAGCCAAAGCAAGGCGGAAGTTGCCCCTCATGCGCTACAGCCACTTCAGCTGCTGGGTAGCAAAATTCAAGTTGAGAAATGCGACATGACTGCGTATAAGGATTCCAACCTTGCTATGCAAGTAGACTGTTCTAACTGTTAGCGGCGCTGCATAGCGGTGTTACCATACTGATGCAATTTCACAACGATGAAGAAAACTTACTTTTTTAGCGACGTGCATTTTGGCTTGCAAGAGCGGCACATTGAAGAAGCCAAAATGAACTTGATGCTTAGGCTACTCGGCGAAGTAGGGCAAGAGGGCAAACGACTCTATATGGTCGGTGACATTTTGGATTACTGGATGGAATACAAGCATGTCGTGCCCAAAGGACATTTTCGATTTTTTGCGGCACTCTACGACTTGGTGCAAAGCGGTGTGGAAGTGCATTATATCGCAGGCAATCACGACTTCTACTTGGGCAAGTATTTTGATGAGGAAATAGGCATCAAGACGCACTACGGCGCAGTGCTTCACGACATTGACGGCAAACGCTTCTACATCTTGCATGGCGATGGGGTAGGCAGAGGCGACACAGGCTACAAGATTTTCCGTGCCGTCGTGCGCAACGATTTTAACCTAAGTTGGTTTCGCTGGCTGCACCCTGATTTCGGCGTGGGCTTAATGGCATTTCTCTCCAAACTCTCGCGCAAGCATTCCTACACTGAAAAAGATGATGGAGAAAACGAGCGGCTAATCGTGTTTGCTAATGAAGAACTATCGCGCATACCGTTTGACTACTTCGTTTGTGGACATCGCCACATCGTCAAGTTGCATCGATTACGCAATCAGAAAAGCTATTACGTAAACTGTGGCACGTGGATTGGTGGCACACCAACATATGCTGTGTTTGACGGTATCGAGATGCGACTGATGAAAGCCAAAACGCAAGAGGTGCTCTTTTCAGAGTCGCAGCAAGTAGAGACGCTGACGGAATCGCTCTAACTTATTCAGCTATCAAAAAACGCATCACAAAATGCCAAACATTCTTAAACTGGGCTTGCCCAAAGGTTCTTTGCAAGACGCAACGCTGGATTTATTTGCCAGAGCAGGCTTTCATTTCATTGTGCGTGAGCGCTCCTACTTCCCCTCAATTGATGATGATGAACTCTCTGCAATTTTGATTCGGGCGCAAGAGATGGCGCGCTATGTCGAGCAAGGCGCATTTGACTGCGGACTGACAGGCAAAGACTGGATTATTGAAACCAATGCGAAAGTCATTGAGGTGGCTGACCTTGTGTATTCCAAAGCCTCTATGCGCCCTGTGCGCTGGGTGCTGGCTGTGCCAGAGAATTCCCCCATTCAGTCGGTGAAGGATTTGGAAGGCAAGCGCATTGCTACAGAGGTCGTCAATATCACCAAAGCCTACTTAGCAAGGCACGGCGTCAATGCCGATGTGGAGTATAGCTGGGGTGCTACGGAAGTCAAGCCGCCCGACCTTGCTGATGCAATTGTAGAAGTTACAGAAACAGGCACATCGCTGCGCGCCAATAAGCTGCGCATTGTGGAGACGGTGTTGGAGTCCAATACGAAATTCATTGCAAATGAAAAGTCTTGGAACGACAAGTGGAAGCGCGAAAAAATTGAAAACATTGCGATGCTCTTACAAGGCGCCATCAATGCGATGGGCAAGGTAGGCTTAAAGTTCAACATTCGAAGAGAGGACTTGAAAGGGCTTGTGCATAAGCTGCCCGCCCTGCGCAACCCGACGGTTTCACCACTCTCGGCAGAAGAGTGGGTCGCTGTGGAAATCATTGTGGAGGAGAAGGTGGTGCGCACGCTGATTCCGGAGCTGAAACGTGCAGGTGCCGAGGGCATCTTTGAATATGAAATCAACAAACTGATTTACTAAGCATTGCGCAGAGCCGCATCGCTAAGCCCAGCGCGTGGCGCGCTAAACCGTAGCGGCACAAAAGCTGTAATCTTTTGGGTAAAAGTTCTATATTTCAAAAATGAACAAAGTCTCGCCGAATCCGAAGTTCTTGCAGGAACGAAGTTTTGTCCTTAGTTCTAAACTTTTGACAACCGTGGCTGAGCAAGTGAAACATACCCGTTCCGCCGCTGAGGAGCGGCTTATTCGCGTGGCAGTGATTACGGTGAGCGACAGAGCTTATCAAGGCATCTACAAAGACGAATCTGGACCCAAAGTGGCCGCAGCCTTCCCCAAAGACCAATATGAGGTGGTAATTACCAAAATTGTGCCCGACGAAATCAAGGCGATTGCCGATGAAATTATCAACTGTGTCGACAAGGAGCATGTCGATGTCGTCGTTACAACAGGTGGGGCTGGCTGTTCAGCACGCGATGTAACGCCCGATGCAACGGCTGCAGTCATTCACCGTGAGGTAATTGGCTTTTCAGAGGTGATTCGCCTGGCTAATCGTGATAAGAATCCGAATCTGATTCTGTCACGTGGCGTGAGTGGAATTCGCAACCAATCCGTGATTATCAATCTGCCCGGCAATCCAGAAAATGCGCGGTTAGCCGTAGAATCGGTTTTACCTGCGATTCCGCACTGCATTAAGACGATGCGCCAGCAAAAGCCGTTAAAACGAGTTGGCTCAACGCCACACGGGCATATCAGTCAAACAGGCCAGAAAGGCAGCGCAAGCAGCGGTGCTAAAACCAAGCAAACCAAGCATTAGCTATTTGCAAGTGCTCTGGGCGAAACCGAGTTTGCAGTCCCTTTGTTTTCCTTGAAGTTGTAAACACCTTAGTGCTATGCGAATTATCGTTTTTACTGGCAAAGGCGGCGTAGGTAAAACGTCCGTAGCCGCTTGCACGGCGCTGCGTGCAGCCGAAATGGGCTATCGAACCCTGATTATGTCCACCGACCCTGCACACAGCTTAGGCGATTCGTTGGATAGGGAACTCTCCTCTGAACCAATGGAGGTAGTGAAGAATCTCTACGCCCAAGAAGTGAGTGTCTTTAGCGACCTAAACAACAACTGGGAAGTGGTACGCGCACACTTTGCAGAACTGATGCGCAGCAAGGGTGTGGAGGGCGTCTATGCCGAAGAAATTGGAATTCTGCCCGGAATGGAGGAACTGTTTTCGCTCTCCTACATCAAGCAATACAATGAGTCTGGCAAGTATGATTTGCTGGTGGTAGACTGTGCCCCTACTGGAGAAACCCTGCGTCTTTTGTCGCTACCTGAAACCTTCGGCTGGGTGATACGGCTGCTGCGCAATGTGGAAAAATATGCCGTAAGGCCCATCATTCGTCCCCTCTCGAAAATGTCGCCAAAGATGGAAAAGACGGTCGCCCCACCAGAAGTCTTCAATGCGATAGACAATCTCTTCACAGCCGTAGAGGGTATTATTGACCTACTGAGCGATAACTCCAAGACCACCGTGCGCCTTGTGATGAACCCTGAAAAAATGGTTATCAAAGAATCTATGCGTGCCCTGACCTACCTTAACCTCTACGGCATTACGGTTGACCGGGTAATCATCAACCGCATTTTGCCTAGCGAAAAGGATTCAGGCTACCTGAACGAGTGGAAAGCGATTCAGCACAAATACATTGACGATATCTACAATGCGTTTTCTCCTATCCCCATCTCCAAAGTGCCCTATTTTTCGCACGAGGTCGTCGGATTGGATATGCTTCGCTTGATGGCGCAGGAAGTCTATGGCGACCTCGATCCGCTGACAGTCTTCTTCAAAGAAAGCCCGCTTGAGATTCGCAGAGTCCCCGAAGGACACTTCCAGATGCGAATGAAATTGCCCTTCCTGTCCGATGTCAATATGTCAATTGCTCTGCAGCAGCATGGCGATGACCTCGTGGTACGCATTGGTGACAATCAAAAGACGGTTACGCTGCCCATCTTCCTTGCAGGAATGAAATCCGATGAAGCCTACTTTGACGGACAGTGGCTCTGCATTGATTTCAAGCCTGAAGAGAAAGTCGCAGTCAGCTAAATTTTCAAGCGCTGCACCGCGTTTTTATACCTTAGCTTGGTAAAGAGAAACTTTGCCAAAGCGCGGTCACTTTTTTGCTGCTGGCTGTCAGCGGTAATTTCTTGATAGCGTGCCGCTTGTGTGCGCTTCGGGAAAATGAGTTCAAAAATTGTTCAAACCTTGCGCCAAATGCAGAGAAAGAAAGTCGTGGTTGGAATGTCGGGCGGCGTAGACTCGTCAGTTGCAGCCTGCTTGCTGGCTGAACAAGGCTATGAGGTGATTGGCATTACAATGAAGACTTGGGACTACGACCTTGCAGGGCTGAGTCAATCTTCCAGTAAGGAAACAGGTTGTTGCTCACTGGAATCTATCAATGATGCGCGCAGTGTAGCGGTCTCACGCGGGTTTCTCCACTACACAATTGACTTTCGTGAAGACTTCGGGGAAGCCGTGATTGAATACTTCAAGTCGGAATACCTGCGTGGACGCACGCCAAACCCGTGTGTGATGTGTAACACGAAAGTGAAATGGGATTCACTTCTGCAGCGTGCTCGTCTCTTAGGCGCAGACTATATTGCCACAGGGCATTATGCTCGCGTAAAGTGCATAAACGGACGATACCGCTTGTTCAAAGGTAAGGATGCCAACAAAGACCAAAGCTATGTGCTCTGGGGCATCTCACAAGAGGCACTATCGCACACCATCTTCCCGCTTGCAGAGCTAACAAAACCTGAAGTAAGAGCCTTAGCACGCCAGTTCGGCTTGAAAGTCGCCGAAAAAAGCGAAAGCTACGAGATTTGCTTTATTCCTGACAATGATTATGAGCGCTTCCTGAAAGAAACCGTGCCTGATTTGGCGGAAAAAGTGGCAGGAGGCCCGATTGTCGATAAGTCAGGCAAAGTGTTGGGTGTGCATCGCGGCTATCCCTTCTACACAATTGGGCAACGCAAGGGCTTGGGACTAACGACGCCTGAGCCAGTGTATGTAACGAAAATTCACTACGAAAGCAATACAATTGTGGTCGGTAGAAGTGAAGACCTGCTGCATCGTGGGTTGCTGGCATCGCAAGTGAATTGGATTGCATTTGCGGAACTGACAGAGCCGCTTCGGTGTGAAGCCAAGATTCGTTACAAAGATACCCCTGAGCCATGCGTGGTAAGCCCTGAACCAGTAGGACGCGTGCGAGTGATGTTTGACCAACCTAAGCGTGCTATCACGCCTGGGCAAGCTGTGGTGTTTTACAGCGGCGATGAAGTGCTCGGTGGTGGCTTCATTGACGAAGTCATAGAGTCGTAGGCTCGCAAAAGTATGTCCAGCAGGTAAGCACGCATTGCCTACTTCTGATTTGATTCAGTGGACGGCTCAATCACTAAAAAGCGCTTCCATACCTCGAAGAGTGCCTCACTGACGCCACGAATGTTCCTAAGTTCATCAAGGCTTTCAAAGCGTTTGTAAGTTTGGCGATAACGCAAAATGCGGTCGGCAAGAGTGCGGGTCATTCTTGGCAGTCGCATCAGATCTTGAAAAGTTGCGGTGTTGAGATTGAGTGTGTCGCCTTCTGCCAGCGGGGGTTTAGTGTCAAAGGCTTCTTCTATCAAGCGTTCAAAATCAGCTTGGGGTGAGTCGCTCTCGCTGCCAAGTCGAATAGAAAGCGTCAGATAATGTGAAAAGCCCAGTTCAGGGTGAGTGGTAAGGGCATAGTCAGCATCAAACACACTATAGCGTACGCCAACGCCAGCAGTGAATCGCTGTGGCTCTGTGCTAAACCCTGCACGCAAGGCAACAGCTTCTACAGCTTCAAATTCCATCCCCGATTTAATGGATAACGGATACCGAATGTCTTTCTCCACATCAAAGAAAGCCCGCAACGATTTAAGTAGCCGATACGACAAACCTGCCATATAAACCTGCGCAAGCGTCTCGCCAGAATGACTAAATGCAGGGCGATTGAGGTTCATTGCGGCTACGCCAATTGAAAGGTCAGGAGTAATCAAAGCCAAGATGCCAATGTCAAGTCCCACAGCTCCTGCATAGCCATAACCTTGAATAGAGAGCAATTGGTAACTTGCACTGACGCCAATAAACAAGCGGCGCTCGAATGGGCGTGCGTAGGTAAGGGAAACGGCTGTTTCGTTATAGAGCGAGAAGCCAAAGCGGCGTATAGCAGCGCCGAGTGAGCCCCACCCTTGTGGCAAAAGAAGTGGGTCTGCATACGTGATAGCAATGTCAGCTAGCTCAGGCAATCCAAATGGCTGCACATAGAAAAAGCTAGCCTCACGATAGGGAAGCAGGGCTAAGCCAGCAGGGTTGTAGAAAACAGCGAATGATGAGTTAGCCAGCCCTGTAAATGCGCCACCTAGGGCAATGGCTCTTGCGCCCTTATCTAAGCGAGGCGTTTGTGCATAGAGCAAGTGTCCAACTAAGCAACTAAGCAGAAGTATCGCTGTTGGCTTCATTGTCGTAGCTCGGAGAGTTGAAAAAGTCGCTCTGTTTGGAAATATGCACGGTGTATCCTAACTTTGCAGCCCTTAATCGCACATTCCGCGATAGCTCAGCGGTAGAGCAATCGGCTGTTAACCGATGGGTCGCAGGTTCGAATCCTGCTCGCGGAGCAAGGTGGCGTTGCCCAGCTCTGAGCTGGGCAGTTTTATTTTGCACAGTTTTTGCTTATGCAAGAAGCGTGCTGTAGCTATCCAGTGGGTCGGGGCTGTTCCGTGCCTGCTGCAGATCAGTAGGCAGCGGTGAGACAATCTCTATGCGCTGCTGAAGTGCATTCAGGCGTGCTTCACAGATTTTTGCGATGCGTTGCCCTTCCTCATACAGCTCTACAGACTTTTCAAGACCAAGCTGTCCGCTTTGTATTAGGCCGACAATCTCTTCCAAGCGCGCTACAAGCGCCTCCAAAGTCTCTTGCTCAGTAGTCTCTGCGTCTGTTTTCTTTCTCGGCATAATCACTTTGCAATGAAGAGTTGACGAAAACTCTGCTACACACATCAAAATACAGCATCTTTGATAGAAGCGAAAGAAATCGTGAGAAAAACATGAGCAGCCACTCTAGCAAACTTTGCTTGCTTAGCTCTGCTGAGAGGGGTGCTGCAAAGCTGAAGTGGCTGGTGCTATGTTAGGATTTGCTGAACGGTTTATGTATCTTCGCAGTAAGCTTGCAAAAATGAACCAGCTGCCGCAGACCGTTCTTTTGCATAGCTTGACATTTGTCTGGGCAGCGCTTTGGACACGCAAAAGAAAAAGGAGTAATTAACTATGAGCGAGGTTAAATCGGTCCGCCTCGAGACCAAAGAAGATGTTACCATTCTCTTCGCTGGTGACTCTGGCGATGGGATGCAACTCACTGGCACGCAGTTCAGTGAAACCGCAGCTCTCTTGGGAAACGACCTCAACACCTTCCCGAACTATCCTGCCGAGATTCGTGCGCCTGCTGGTACGCTTCCAGGTGTTTCCGGTTTTCAGATTCAATTCGGGAGCAAAGAAATCTATACGCCAGGTGACCAGATTGATGTGCTGGTGGCCATGAATGCAGCGGCGCTGAAAGCAAATCTCAAAAATCTCAAGAAAGGCAAATTCATCATCGCCAATAAAGATGGCTTCGATGAAAAGAACTTGGAGCTGGCTGGCTACAAGAGCAATCCGCTCGAGGACGGCTCACTACACGACTACCAAGTTTATGCAATTGAAATCACGCGTCTAACGCATGATGCGCTCACTGGCTCTGGGCTAAGCACCAAAGACATTGAGCGATGCAAAAACATGTTTGTCTTAGGGCTGCTTTATTGGCTCTACTGCAGACCAATTGCCCCGACCATTGAGAACATTCGCGAAAAGTTCAAAAAGAAACCCGAAATCGCCGAAGCTAATGTGCGCGCGCTAAAGGCAGGCTACAACTATGGCGAAATGACCGAGCAATTCACTGTGCGCTTCGAGGTCAAGAAAGCCAAGTTGCCTGCTGGCACCTACCGCCACATTATGGGCAATCAAGCGGTAGTGTTAGGACTCATCGCTGCGTCCAAGAAATCAGGTTTGCCGCTCTTCTTAGGCTCCTATCCTATTACGCCTGCTTCCGAGATTCTCCACGAGCTGGCAAAGTACAAAAATTTCGGCGTGCGTACTTTCCAAGCTGAAGATGAAATTGCGGCAGTGTGTGCAGCGATTGGCGCAAGCTATGGTGGGCATTTGGCAGTAACATCGACCTCTGGGCCTGGTATGGACTTGAAGGCAGAGGCGATTGGGTTAGCCGTAATGCTTGAACTGCCACTGGTCGTAATTGATGTGCAGCGCAGCGGACCATCCACAGGAATGCCTACCAAAACGGAGCAATCCGACCTGCTAATGGCAATGTTCGGGCGACACGGTGAAGCCCCAGTGCCCATTTTGGCAGCACAGTCGCCATCTGATTGCTTCGATACGGTATTTGAAGCCTGCAAGCTGGCAATTGAGTTTATGACGCCAGTGATTTGCCTAACTGATGGCTACATTGCCAACGGTTCAGAGCCATGGCGATTCCCGCAAGCGAAGGATTTGCCAGAAATTCCTGTAAGATTTGTGCCACCGCGCGAGGCAGGTGACCCGCCCTACCTACCCTACAAGCGCAATGAACGTCTGGCACGCTCTTGGGCGATTCCGGGCACAAAAGGTCTGGAGCACCGTATAGGAGGGTTAGAGAAGCAAAACGAGACAGGCTATATCTCCTACGACCCTGAAAATCACGAGACAATGGTGCGCCTGCGTGCAGCAAAGATTGAGCGGGTAGCCGACGCCATTCCGCTACAGACCATTGACAACGGCGAGCCCAGTGGCAAGCTCTTGGTGCTGAGTTGGGGTTCAACCTACGGAGCAGTGAAAACGGCGGTGCGCGACCTGCGCAAAGAAGGCTATCTTGTCTCGCATGCGCATCTGCGCCACCTTCATCCGTTCCCGAAAAACTTGGGCGAAATCATCTACGGCTTTGAGAAAATCTTGATTCCAGAACTGAATTCTGGGCAGCTGATTCGGCTGATTCGTGATAAGTTCCTTGTGCCAGCAATCGGCTACAGCAAGGTGCAAGGCTTGCCATTTACAGTTGCAGAACTCAAAGCCAAAATCTTGGAAACCCTAAACCAAAAGGAGAAGTAACGATGTCAGCATTAGACCTCAGCGGAAATGGGAAAACGTTGGCACGAGAGTTACCTGTGCTGACAGCGAAGGATTTTGTCTCGGCGCAAGATGTGCGCTGGTGTCCGGGCTGCGGCGACTACTCTATTTTGAAGCAAGTGCAAACCATCTTGCCTGAGCTGGGCATTCCAAGAGAGAAATTTGTCTTCATCTCAGGTATCGGCTGCTCGTCGCGTTTTCCATACTATATGGAGACCTTTGGGATTCACGGCATTCACGGTCGCGCAACAGCGATTGCCTCAGGCTTAAAGATGGCTCGCCCTGACCTTGATATTTGGGTTGTAACGGGCGATGGCGATTTGCTTTCTATCGGGGGCAATCACTTCCTACATCTTTTGCGACGCAATTTGAACCTGCAGCTCTTGCTCTTCAACAATGAAATTTATGGCTTAACCAAAGGGCAATACTCACCAACGTCACACGAAGGGCAAATCACAAAATCCTCGCCATTTGGCGTCATTGACCACCCTGTTAATCCTGTTGCATTAGCATTGGGCGCAGAGGGGACATTCGTGGCGCGCACAATGGATCGGGATGTCAAGCATCTGCGCGAAATTCTAAAACGAGCACACCAGCACAAGGGCACTTCGTTCGTGGAGATTTATCAAAACTGTGTCATCTTCAACGATGGGGCATTTGAAGCCTTCACGGAAAAAGCCACCAAAGCAGAAAACGACCTCTTCCTTGAGCACGGCAAGCCTCTCATTTTCGGAGCAAAGCAAGACAAAGGGATTCGCCTCGATGGCTTTAAGCCAATTGTGGTCAATCTGAACGATCCTAACGTATCAGTCAATGACCTTTGGATTCACGATGAAACTGACCGTGTAAAGGCGAATATTTTGGCACGCTTCTTCGATGCACCGGGCTCTGAACACTACATGCCACGTCCATTTGGGGTCTTCTACCGTGAAGAGCGCTTCTGCTACGAAGATGCAATGCTTGACCAGATTGAAATGGCGCAAGTCAAAGGTGAAGGCGATTTGGATGAGCTGTTGCGTGGCAAGGAAACTTGGGTGATTGAATAGCACAAAACCGTTCTTTCTTTTTCTCAGTAGTAAGGGGGCAGTGCAGTATGGGCTGCTCCCTTTTTATTGTGTAGGCTGGGTTATACCAGTCTGTTAGAGAATACGAAGTGTAGCTTATTATATCCCTGCTCTCCCTTGTCTAAGTTCCCTGTGCTGGTCTGAGGCTCTTCTGCCGTAGATGCCTTCGCAAAAGGCATACTTCATTCGGAAACAAAAAGCACAAAAAGAATTTTGAAAATTGGAAAAATTCTTTTACTTTTGCAGTCCTTTGTGTTTACGACTATTTCCGAAGAAAATACATCGCTCGCAAAAGCCCGCTTGGCAAAGGGTGCAGGGCGATTTTGTTAGAGAAGGCAATGCCAACAATTCAGCAATTAGTCCGAAAAGGACGGCATACGAAGAAAGCGAAAACAAAGGTGCCAGCGCTGGAAGCCTGTCCGCAGAAGCGTGGGGTGTGCACCAGAGTCTATACGACAACACCGAAAAAACCGAACTCAGCGCTGCGTAAAGTAGCCAAAGTGCGCCTGTCGAACCAGCAAGAAGTGATTGCTTACATTCCGGGCGAGGGGCACAACTTGCAAGAGCATTCCATTGTACTGATTCGTGGTGGACGTGTAAAGGATTTGCCCGGTGTGCGGTATCACATTATTCGTGGCACACTGGACACAGCCGGCGTTCAGGACCGCAAGCGCGGTCGCTCGAAGTATGGCGCAAAAAGACCGGGCACCGGTGCTGCGGCAGGCGCAAAAGGAGCCGCAGCGGCCCCTGCTAAGAAAAAGTAGAAGAGGCAATAGTTGCAATGAGGAAAAAACGAGCTGTTAAGCGTCCTGCCCAACCTGATGCAAAGTACGGCGATCCAGTAGTTGGGCGATTTATCAATGTAATTATGCAGCGTGGCAAGAAAAACTTGGCACGCCGCATTGTGTATGGTGCGTTTGACATTATCACCCAGAAAACGCAGGAGCCGGGTGTGGAAGTGTTCAAAAAGGCGATTTCAAATGTGGCGCCTGTTGTGGAAGTGCGAGGAAAACGAATTGGCGGTGCAACTTACCAAATTCCAATGGAAGTACGTGCCGACCGCCGAATTGCACTAGCGCTCCGATGGATGAAAGAGTTTGCAAAAAAACGCAGTGGGCGCACAATGTCTGAAAAACTGGCAGCGGAGCTGATTGACGCTGCAAACAATCAAGGCGGAGCGGTCAAGAAGAAAGAAGAAGTGCATAAGATGGCGGAAGCCAATAAAGCCTTCTCGCATTTCCGATTCTAAGAGCATCGTAGTGAGAGTGATTTTAACCAACTTAAACCAAGCAAAGGGAGATAGAGACATCAATTATGCCGAGACAAGTTCCGTTAGAGAAAGTGAGAAATATCGGGATTATGGCGCATATCGATGCAGGTAAGACGACCACGACCGAGCGCATCTTGTATTACACGGGTCGTGTGCATCGTATGGGAGAAGTGCACGATGGCGCTGCAACAATGGACTGGATGGAACAGGAGAAGGAGCGGGGTATCACCATTACCGCTGCGGCAACAACCTGCTTCTGGACACCAAAATACGGTAACTTTAAGGATAAAAAACATCGCATCAACATCATTGACACACCTGGACATGTCGATTTTACAGTCGAAGTAGAACGCTCTCTACGCATCTTGGACGGTGCAGTAGCGCTCTACGACTCTGTTGCTGGCGTGCAACCGCAGTCTGAGACGGTCTGGCGTCAGGCAACAAAGTATAATGTGCCACGCATTGCCTTTGTTAACAAGATGGACAGGGTCGGCGCCAATTTCTTCCGATGCATTGATATGATGAAAGAACGATTGGGCGCTAATGCTGTCCCGATTCAAATCCCATATGGAGAAGGAGAAAACTACAAGGGTGCAATTGACCTTATCCGAATGAAAACAGTGGTCTACGACGCTGAGGACGGCACAAGCTACAAAGACATAGAGATTCCAGCAGAATACAAAGAGGCTGCGGAAAAGTGGCGAACGAATATGCTGGAAGCAGTCTCAGAGGTCAATGACCACTTGATGGAAAAATATCTTAGCGGAGAGGAAATTACCGAAGAAGAAATCCGCGAGACGCTACGCAAAGCAACGCTATCTTCCAAGATTGTACCTGTGCTCTGCGGTTCAGCCTTCAAGAACAAGGGCGTGCAGTTCCTCTTGGATGCTGTAGTAGACTACTTGCCGTCGCCGCTGGATATCCCAGCTATTAAGGGTACTCATCCGAAAACAGGTGAGGTAATTGAACGAAAGGTTGATGACAATGAAGCTTTCTCAGCCTTGGCATTCAAGATTATGACCGACCCCTTTGTAGGGCGACTGACATACTTTCGAGTCTATTCAGGCAAGCTCACAAAAGGGAGCTATGTGCTAAATTCTGTCTCTGGCACAAAAGAGCGCATTAGCCGCCTTGTGCAAATGCACGCCAATCATCGTGAAGAAATTGAAGAGGCTCTGACAGGCGATATTGTGGCAGCAGTCGGCTTGAAAGATACGCGCACGGGCGACACGCTGTGCGATGAATCCAAACCAATTGTGCTCGAGAAGATGAGCTTCCCAGAGCCTGTAATTCAAATTGCAATTGAGCCAAAAACCAAAGCCGACTCTGACAAGCTCAGCCTTTCGCTGCAAAAGCTCGCCGAAGAAGACCCGACTTTCCGTGTAAGTACCGATGAGGAGACCCAGCAGACTATTATTGCTGGAATGGGTGAGCTACACTTGGAAATCATTGTCGATCGCTTGAAGCGTGAGTTCAAAGTCGAAGCGAATGTAGGCAAGCCGCAAGTGGCTTACCGAGAAACCATTCGCCGTCGTGTGGAATCAGAAGGCAAGTTTGTGCGTCAGTCGGGCGGAAAAGGTCAGTTTGGTATCGTCAATCTCATCATTGAGCCGCTTGAACGTGGCAAGGGCTTTGAATTTGTCAATGAAATCAAGGGTGGCGCAATTCCGAAAGAATACATCCCAGCGGTGCAAAAGGGTATTGAAGGGGCAATGAAAGACGGAGTCTTGGCAGGCTACCCTGTGCAAGATGTTCGAGTCATACTCTACGACGGTAAGTATCACGAAGTCGACTCGTCTGAGATGGCGTTTGAGTTTGCAGGCTCTATTGGCTTCAAGGAAGGGGCACGAAGAGCAGACCCCTATATTCTCGAACCGATTATGTCAGTAGAGGTAGAAACGCCAGAGGAATATATGGGCGCCGTGATGGGCGACCTGAACAGTCGTCGAGGGCGCATTGAGGGAATGTCGGAACGCTCTGGAGCGCAGGTCATCACGGCCAAAGTGCCGCTTGCAGAAATGTTCGGTTACTCAACTGACCTGCGTTCAATGACGCAAGGTCGTGCGAACTACACGATGGAATTTAGCCACTACGAAGAAGTGCCTAGAAACGTGGCTGAGGAAATCATTGAAAAGAGCGGAGCAAAAGTTACCGCACAAGTCTAAGTTATTTCTAACGCATTAAATCACAGTATCGGAGGAAATACCAGCTATGGCAAAAGAGGTTTTCAAGCGCGACAAGCCACACGTGAATGTCGGTACAATTGGGCACGTCGACCACGGTAAGACGACGCTCACTGCCGCTATCACCAAAGTGCTGGCTGAACAAGGTTTGGCGCAAGCATTGGCATATGATCAAATTGACAAGGCGCCAGAAGAAAAAGCGCGTGGTATTACCATTTCTACCTCGCATGTGGAGTATGAGACCAAGAATCGACACTACGCCCATATAGACTGTCCTGGGCATGCGGACTACATCAAAAATATGATTACAGGTGCGGCGCAAATGGACGGCGCCATCTTGGTTGTGGCAGCCACCGATGGTCCGATGCCACAAACACGAGAGCATATTCTGCTTGCGCGTCAGGTGAATGTGCCTGCCATCGTGGTATTCCTCAACAAAGTCGACATTGCAGACCCCGAGCTGATTGAGCTGGTGGAAATGGAACTGCGTGAGCTACTTACAAAATACGGTTTCCCCGGTGATGAAATTCCAATTGTGCGTGGTTCCGCATTAGGTGCGCTGAACGGCGACCCCAAGTGGGTGCCATCTGTCTTGCAACTGATGGACGAGGTCGATCGCTACATTCCTACACCTGTGCGCGATGTGGACAAGCCATTCCTAATGCCTGTCGAAGACGTGTTCTCGATTCAAGGTCGTGGCACAGTCGGCACGGGTCGCATTGAGCGTGGTCGCATCAGACTCAACGAAGAAGTGGAAATCGTGGGTCTAGGGCCGACCAAGAAGTCCGTTGTAACAGGCATTGAGATGTTCCGAAAGAGCCTTGAAGAAGGTCAGGCTGGAGACAATGCTGGACTCTTGCTTCGTGGTATTGAAAAGAAAGACTTGGAGCGCGGAATGGTGATTGCAAAGCCGGGTTCCATCACGCCGCACACCAAGTTTAAGGCAGAGATCTATGTGTTGAAGAAAGAGGAAGGGGGACGCCATACTCCATTCTTCTCAGGTTATCGCCCGCAGTTCTACTTCCGAACCACAGACGTAACGGGTGTCGTTACCTTGCCGCCTGGTGTTGAGATGGTGATGCCCGGCGACAATGTCAGCATTGAAGTCGAGCTGATTTCACCTATCGCAATGGACGAGGGGTTGCGCTTTGCAATTCGCGAGGGCGGTAAGACCGTCGGGGCGGGCGCAGTAACGAAGATCATTGAGTAAAACGATGCAGTGAGTTGCGCAAAGGAGTGAGCGTCTTTAAGCTCACTCCTTTTTTGTCCCAAAAACTTGGAGACCGAATCGTGGCGGTACAGCAAAAAATTCGCATCAAGTTAAAATCATATGACCACAGCTTAGTGGATAAGTGGGCAGAAAAGATTATTGATGTGGTCAAGCAAACCGATGCGATTATTTCGGGTCCGATTCCACTGCCCACCGAGGCGCAAATTTATACTGTCAACCGCTCGCCACATGTGGATAAAAAATCACGTGAGCAATTTATGATTGCTTCCCACAAGCGGCTCATTGAGATTATCAATCCGAGCGGAAAGACAATTGACCTGCTGATGAAGCTGGAGCTACCAAGTGGCGTCGATGTAGAAATCAAGGGCTGAGAAGCCTATATATGATTCACTAACCCGAAAACGGCTTTCGTGGTTACAAAATCAAACGAACAATGAGCGCAATTTTAGGTCGGAAAATCGGAATGACAAGCCTTTATGACGCAAAAGGCAAAGTCATTCCTTGTACAGTGATTGAGGCAGGACCGTGCTATGTCTCACAAGTGAAGACTGTTGAAAACGATGGTTATGCGGCGTATCAAATGGCCTTTGATGAAAAGAAAGAATCACGCACGCCAAAGCCGCAGTTAGGACACTTCAAGAAAGCAGGTGTGCCGCCAGCCTATTTCGTGAAGGAATTTCGTGCAGAGGTAATGGGGCGTGAGCTGAAGGTAGGCGAGGTGGTAAAGGCTGATATTTTCAAGGAAGGAGATGTGGTCGATGTGATTGGCACCTCGAAAGGCAAGGGTTTTCAAGGTGTGGTGAAGCGTCATCATTTTGGTGGCGGCTGTCGCACGCACGGTCAATCAGACCGCTGGCGCGCACCTGGTTCAATGGGCGGCTCATCGTTCCCATCACGCTCCTTTAAAGGAATGCGAATGGCAGGTCGAATGGGTGGTGAGACCGTAACAGTCAAAAACCTCAAGGTGGTTAAAGTGCTCGCCGATTCAAACTTGCTGGTCGTCAAGGGAGCTGTGCCGGGCAAAAACGGCGGTTATGTGCAAGTGGTAACTGCAAAAGGATAAGGCTTATGCAGGTCAAAGTTTTAACCAAGACAGGTCAAGAAAGCGGCGAAGTTATTGAACTGAGCCCAAACATCTTTGAAATTGAGCCAAACGACCACGCCATCTATATGGATGTGCGCTCGATTATGGCTAATCAACGTCAGGGCACGCACAAGGTCAAAACGCGTGGTGAAGTGCGTGGCGGGGGCAAAAAGCCTTATCGCCAGAAAGGCACGGGAATGGCACGGCGCGGTTCACAACGCTCTCCACTTTTGCCCGGCGGTGGCGCTATCTTTGGACCGAAACCACACGATTATGTAGTAAAAATCAATCGGAAGATGAAACAGCTAGCGCGTAAATCAGCGCTCAGCTACAAAGCCAAAGCCTCTGAAATCATCGTTGTAGAGGACTTTACCTTCGAACAAATCAAGACAAAAGAGATGGCAGCGGTGCTGAAAAATCTGGGTCTAAGCGAAAAGAAGACCCTCTTTCTCACCGCAGGCAAAAATGAGGTGCTCTATAAATCAGGGCGCAACATCCCTGACTTAGAAGTCCTCGAGGCACAAAAGGCGTCGACTTACGACATTCTCAACTGCAAAATGCTCTTGCTGCAAAAGAGCGCGGTGAGAGTGCTGGAAGAAACCCTAAGTATGAACTAAGGAGAGAAACATGACACTGTCCGAGGTGCTAATTCGCCCACTGCTGACAGAAAAAGTGATGAAGCTAAGCGAGGAAAAGAATCAGTATGCCTTTGAAGTGCACCGTGAAGCGACAAAGGAAGAAATTAAAAAAGCCGTAGAGGAAAAGTTTGGGGTCAAGGTTGTGTCGGTGCGCACGGCGAACATTGAAGGTAAGCGCAAGGTACGTTTTACGCGCAAGGGCTTGCAAGTCGGCAAAAAGCCCGACATTAAGAAAGCATATGTAACGCTGGATAAAGACTCCAAGATTGATTACTACGCCGCATCAGGAGGGAGCAGTGGGGGCGAAACGCCACAAGGATAATCCGAAAGTGAGGAGACTATGCCAATTCGCAATATGAAGCCACGGACGCCCGGAACGCGCTTTATGTCGTTTCCGACGTTCGAAGAAATCACAAAAACAGAGCCAGAGAAAAGTCTGATTGTGCCACTGCGCAAGACAGGCGGTCGCAACAACTTAGGGCGAATCACCTGTCGGGGACGAGGCGGCGGAGCAAAGCGGCATTACCGCATCGTTGACTTTAAGCGCGACAAAGACGGCATCAATGCGACCGTGCTGGCTATTGAGTATGACCCCAACCGCTCTGCACGCATTGCGCTGTTGGAGTATGAGGATAAAGAACGGCGCTACATCTTAGCGCCCAATGGTTTGAAAGTAGGCGACAAGGTTGAAACAGGTGAGAGCGCTGACATCAAAATCGGCAATGCGTTGCCATTGAAAAATATCCCTGTCGGCACCGAGGTGCACAACGTTGAAATGCGAGCTGGAAAGGGAGGGCAAATTGCGCGCAGCGCTGGAGCATTTGCAATTCTTTTAGCAAAAGAGGGTAATTACGCTACACTGAAAATGCCATCTGGCGAACTGCGCAAAGTGCGTGTCGAGTGCAAAGCCACAATCGGCGTCGTAGGGAACTTAGATCACGAAAATATCTCGCTCGGCAAAGCGGGTCGCTCACGCTGGCTGGGACTGCGTCCCATCACGCGCGGTATGGCACGCAACCCTGTCGATCATCCAATGGGCGGTGGCGAAGGTCGCTCTAAGTCTGGTGGCGGTCGCAGGCATCCAAGGTCGCCTTGGGGACAGCTGGCAAAAGGCTTTAAGACCCGCAATCGCAAGAAAGCTTCCCAAAAACTGATTGTGCGAGATAGACGAAAGGCATAACCATCTGAAGTGCTATGGCTCGTTCACTGAAAAAAGGTCCATTCATTCAAGCGCGCCTCTTGGAGCGCATTAGAGAACTGAACGAAAAGGGACAGAAAAAAGTCTTGAAGACTTGGTCTCGGGCGTCTATGATTTCGCCAGAGTTTGTGGGGCATACGATTGCAGTCCATAACGGCAAGACGCATATCCCTGTCTATATCACCGAAAATATGGTAGGACACAAGCTCGGCGAATTTGCGCCCACACGAACCTTCAGAGGACATACACCGGGCGACAAGAAAGAAAAAGCGGGTTCAGCACCTGGCAAAAAGTAAAAGGAAAAGCGATGGGAGCAAGAAAACGCGAAGCAGCTGAAGCGCGCAAAGAAGCGCGCCGCCAAGCCAGTCGAAGCCGAGCGGTGCTAAGGCACATGCCGACCTCACCACGCAAGATGAGGCTGGTAGTGGATTTGGTGCGTGGCAAAGATGTAGAGACGGCAATGGCCATCTTGCAGAACTCTACTAAGCACGCTGCACGCACCGTGATGCGCACGCTCAAATCAGCAGTGTCAAACTACCTAAATCGCAATCCAAATGACCCTGTTAGCGAGCGCGATTTAGTTATTGTGGAAGCCTTCGTCAATGAAGGGGTCACGCTAAAGCGCATCTTGCCTGCGCCGATGGGTAGAGCCTACCGCATTCGCAAGCGTTCTAATCATCTTACGATTGTTGTAGACAAGCGCAAGCCAGTGCGTGAAAAACAGCCAAAAGCCGACGCAAAAAACGCTTAACCACAAACTAAGAAAGGAAACGACTCGTGGGTCAAAAAGTTAATCCAATAGGCTTTCGATTGGGCATTATCAAAGATTGGGACTCTCGCTGGTATGACAACTCGAGAAGTGTCGCCGATAAGATTAAAGAAGATTACGTGATTCGTAACTATGTCACAACTCGCTTAAAGCGACAGAAAGCGGGCGTCTCAAAGGTCGTAATTGAACGGACGACCAAGAATATCAAGCTCTATATCTATGCTGCACGCCCAGGTGCAGTGGTGGGCAAGAGTGGCGAAGAAATTAACACACTAAGCCAAGAGTTAGGGAAGCTCACAAAGAAGGAAGTCAAAATTGATGTCATTGAAATTAAGAAGCCTGAATTAGATGCGCAGTTGGTTGCAGACAATATTGCAGCGCAACTGGAAGGGCGTGTGGCATTTCGCCGAGCAATGAAACAAGCAATTCAGCAGGCAATGCGCGCAGGTGCAGAAGGTGTGCGCGTGCAAGTGAGTGGTCGCTTGGGCGGTGCCGAAATTGCGCGTATGGAGCAGTATAGGGAAGGAAAAGTGCCGTTGCACACGCTGCGCGCAAACATTGACTATGCGCAGAGCACCGCCTTCACCATTACAGGCACGGTAGGCGTGAAAGTGTGGATTTACAAAGGTGAGGTGCTCGGCCAGCGAATTGAAGCGCTCGAGGAAGAAGAGCGCCAGAAGGTGCGGGACCGCCGAGAAAGTGCCAGAGCACGTGGTCGTCAGGAACAAAAGCAAGGTAAGCGTCGCCGCCGTCGCAGAGGGGGCTCAAAAAGCACTGCGTCGCAGGAAGGTGGAAGCAATCAAGCACCTGAAAGCTAAAAAGGAGGGCAGCTCTAATGAGTTTACTAATGCCAAAGCGCGTCAAGTATCGCAAATCGCAGCGCGGGCGTATTCGTGGAAACGCCACACGTGGCACAGAAGTGGCCTTCGGATCTTTCGGACTAAAAGCCCTGGACCCGGGCTGGATTACCAGCCGCCAAATTGAAGCAGCCCGTATTGCAATGACGCGCTATATGAAACGCGATGGCAAGACATGGATTCGCATCTTCCCTGATAAGCCTGTTACAAAGAAGCCAGCAGAGACCCGAATGGGTTCAGGTAAGGGTTCGCCAGAGTTTTGGGTCGCTGTCGTCAAACCGGGTTGCATTATGTTCGAGATTGATGGGGTGCCGAAAGCAACAGCCGAAGAAGCATTTCGCTTGGCTGCTGCAAAGTTACCAGTTAGGACAAAGTTTGTCGTGCGCCCTGACTATGAAGAAACTTCAGCAGCGAAAAAGTAAAGAAGGAGATGCACCATGAAAAAGTATGAGATTGCTGCACTGACTGAGGCAGAGATGAAAGCACGTATCAAGGAGTGCAAACAGCAGATTGCGAACATCAAGTTTAACAAAGTCATTGAGCCGCCTACGAACCCGATGATTTTGCGCAATCTGCGAAAAGATATTGCGCGAATGAAAACACGATTGCGGCAGATGCAACTTCAAAGAGAAAAAGAAGCTTCAAAAAATAAGGAAGCCTAAGCTATGTCGGAGCAAGAAATGCTTTCTCAAACGCCAGCTGAGGCGCCAAAAGATGAGCCAGCGCGACCAGCTGAAAAGAAGAGCCTCAAACGCGAAAGAATCGGCAAGGTTATCAGCGACAAGATGCAGAAGAGCATCGTGGTAGCGATTGAACGACGTGTGCAACACCCAATTTACAAGAAATACTTTAAGAAAACGACCAAGATTATGGCGCACGATGAGCACAACGAGGCTAAAGTAGGCGATACGGTGCGCATCGTGGAGTTTCGCCCAATCAGCAAGCGCAAATCATGGGTCTTAGCTGAGATTATTGAACGGGCGAAGTAATTCAGCTAAACAGAGATGAAAGGAGCGTTGAGCAAATGATTCAAAATGAAACAAACTTAGTCGTAGCGGACAATAGTGGGGCTAAGAAAGTCCGAGTAATTCACGTGCTTGGTGGCACGCGTCGCCGCTATGCACGTATTGGCGATGTGGTTGTTGTATCGGTAAAATCAGCTATTCCGGGCGGAACAGTGAAAAAAAAGGAAGTCTCACGCGCAGTGGTCGTGAGAACCAAGAAGGAATACCGCCGCAAAGATGGCTCCTACATTCGTTTTGATGAAAATGCGGTGGTGCTTATCAATGCGCAAGGCGAGCCACGCGGCACGCGTATCTTTGGACCCGTTGCAAGAGAGTTGCGTGATAAGCAATACACGAAAATTATTTCACTTGCGCCAGAAGTGTTGTAAATTCAAACCCCCCAAGAATGATGCGGGAGTAACTCAGTTGGTAGAGTCACAGCCTTCCAAGCTGTTGGTCGCGGGTTCGAGTCCCGTCTCCCGCTCAAACTTTGAAACGGGTCAGTTATGAAAACAGGGGTCAAGCGACCAAAGATGCATATCAAGAAAGGTGACACGGTCGAGCTTCTAAAAACGATTACTTCATCGGAAGCAGTCCGTGCTGACAGAGAAAAAGGCTATCAGGGTAAAGTGCTGCGCGTCTTCCCTGAAACCAACCGAGTAATTGTCGAGGGCGTGAACATACGCCGCAAACACATACGCCCGAATAAAAATTACCCGCAGGGCGCTATCATTGAGCGGGAGATGCCAATTCACGCCTCGAACGTGCGCAAAGTGTCATAATCTCTTCAAATAACGGAGGTGACCAAGACCATCTCTTAATCACGCACGCTATGGCAGACAAAGAGCAAAAGAAACAAGAGCCAAAAGAGCAAAAAAAACAAAAGCAAAAGAAGACTGAGGAAGCGGCTAAGGCACCAGCAACTATGTCAAATGAGCCAGCGCCGCCGCCACGGCTCTTAGTGAAATACCGCCAAGAGGTGGTAAGGCGCTTGATGGAGCAGTTCAAATATAAAAATGTGATGATGGTGCCACGCCTCGAGAAGATCTGCATTAACATGGGTATTGGTGAGGCAGCACAAGACCCGAAATTGCTCGACACAGCCGCAAAGGAGCTGGCACTCATTACAGGACAGAAGCCTGAGATTCGTAAAGCCAGAAAATCCATTGCAAACTTCAAACTGCGAGAAGGTCAGCCCATCGGTTGTCGCGTAACGCTGCGCCGCGCCCGAATGTATGAATTTATGGATAGACTCATCTCACTGGCGATTCCGCGCATTCGAGATTTCAGGGGTGTGAGCGACAGCAGTTTCGACGGCCGAGGCAATTACACCTTGGGCATTAAAGAACAAATTATTTTTCCTGAGATTGATATTGACAAAGTAACGAAGATCAACGGAATGGATATCACCTTCGTAACCACTGCCAAGACAGACGAAGAGGCTTATGCCTTGCTAAAAGAACTGGGAATGCCATTCCGAAAGAAAAACTAAACCATACCCATGGCAAAGAAAAGTGTGATTGCACGCAACGAAAAGCGCAGGAGGCTGATTGAGAAATACGCAGAGCTGCGCAAGAAGCTGAAAGAAGAAGGCAATATGGATGCTTTGCGTGAACTACCGCGCGACAGCTCGCCAACACGGTACCGAAACCGCTGCGCAATTACAGGCAGGGGACGAGGAGTCTATCGCAAGTTTGGTGTCTGCCGCCACATTCTTCGAAAGTTTGCCTTGGAAGGCAAAATTCCAGGAATGAAGAAAGCAAGTTGGTAAAACCTAACCCTGTAAGTTCAACCTTCGTGGCTGCCGCAGTGCAATGGCGAGCCTGCGGGACGCACGAAGAAATCTAAACCGCTATGCCAGTAACAGATCCAATTGCAGATTACTTAACACGCATTCGTAACGCAGCGAAAGCTAAGCATAAGACAGTTGATATCCCAAGCTCAAAGCTCAAGGTGGGCATTACGCAACTGTTGAAAGATAAGGGATACATCAAGGACTTCACAGTGATTGAGTCTGGGAAGTTCCCAATAATTCGTATCCAGCTCAAATATGATGCGTTTGGGCAGCATGCGATTAAGACTTTGCAGCGTGTCAGCACGCCCGGACGACGCGTCTATGAAGGCAAGAACATCAAAAAGTATCTGGGTGGACTGGGGCTATCAATCCTCACAACCTCGAAGGGCTTGATGACTGATAAGGAAGCCCGCGCTGCAGGGGTTGGCGGTGAAGTCCTCTTTCGCATCAGTTGATCCAGAGAGAAAGGAGATGCTAAAATGTCAAGAATTGGCAAGAAACCAATCCCATTAGTCAAAGGCGTGAAGGTCGAGGTAAAAGACGGTCTTATCAAAGTTGAGGGACCGAAAGGTAAGTTGGAATATCCGCTGCGAGGTGCACTCACGGTGAAGGTAGAACCTGACAGTGTAAAAGTAGAACGACAAAATGACGAGAAACAAACCAAGGCGATGCACGGACTCTATCGTGCGCTAATCAACAATATGATTGTCGGTGTCTCACAAGGCTACACACGCAAGTTAGAGCTAGTGGGAGTTGGTTACAAAGCCGAAGCAAAGCAAAACTACATCATTTTTTCACTAGGGTATTCGCACCCGATCTATTTCAGACCGCCAGAAGGTGTTAGAGTGGAAGTGCCGCAACCAACCAGCGTCGTTGTAAGTGGGATTGATAAGGAGCTGGTAGGTAGCGTCGCTGCGAAGATTCGCTCGTTCAAAAAGCCAGAGCCTTACAAGGGCAAAGGCATCAAGTATGAAAATGAGGTCATTCGCCGCAAAGAAGGCAAGACTGCAGGTAAGTAGAGACAAATTTTCCTTAACCTGAAAGCGAGAGCTTCGCTTTCGCAACTGTTTTAGGAAAATGATTCTGAAACGAAAACGCAGAGAGAAAATCAGAGCACGAGTTCGCGCAAAGATAAGAGGCACTGCAGAGCGACCACGCCTCTCCGTCTATCGGAGCTTGAAACATATCTATGCACAGATTATTGATGATGAAAAAGGCGAAACACTCGTAGCCATAACCAGCAATTCAAAAGCATTTGCACCGATGCTGAACGGCAAAAAGAAAGTAGAAGTGAGCCGAGAAATCGGTAGGATGCTGGCTGAGAAAGCTAAGGCAAAAGGTATCACGAAGGTTGCGTTTGACCGAAATGGATATCGCTATCATGGACGTGTGAAAGCCTTAGCAGATGGGGCACGAGAAGGCGGGCTGGAGTTTTAATCAAAACCAAGTCAAAAATGCCAAAAGTAACTACACAGGCTAAGAAAAAAGTTAAGCCAGGGGAGCTAAACTTAAAGGAAAAGCTGGTGCAAGTGAATCGCACGGCAAAGGTAGTGAAAGGTGGCAAGCGCTTTGGGTTTAATGCGATTGTCGTCGTTGGCGACGGAGAAGGGCATGTGGGCTATGGCTTAGGTAAGGCAAATGAAGTGCAGGATGCAATTGCGAAGGGGGTTGAAGATGCAAAGAAAAACGTCTTCGAAGTGCCGATCGTGAAGGGCACAATTCCGCACGAAGTGTTTGCAAAGTTCGGTGCAGCAAAGGTGCTGCTCAAGCCAGCCACGCCCGGCACAGGAATCATCGCAGGTGGCGCAGTACGTGCTGTCTTGGAAAGTGCAGGGGTTAAGGATGTGCTCACCAAATCACTCGGCTCATCAAATCCGCATAATGTCGTAAAGGCGACCATCAAGGGTTTGCTGAGCCTGAGCGATGCACGTGATGTCGCCATGCGTCGTGGTAAAACTCTGAAAGAAGTCTTCGAAAGCTAAACTCAGTAGAGCGATGTCAGAGTCAGCGGCACAACCAAAAAAGAAACTGAAAATCACGCAAGTTCGCAGCATCATAGGCTCAACAAAAAAACAAAAAGCGACTATCAGAGCACTGAAGCTGGGAAGACCCAACTACTCTGTAGTCCTGAACGATGACCCCCGTCTGAGAGGACAGCTCGAGGTAGTTGCCCACTTGGTAAAAGTGGAGGAACTGAACTAAGGACGCTTAATTTGCGGCTTACACAATTCCAGAAACGCTTGAAACGGAAACGACAATGAACCTCAGCACACTGCGTTTTGCGAAAGGGTCAAGAAAAACACGCAAGCGCGTCGGACGCGGACCTGGCTCTGGTCTGGGCACAACCGCAGGTCGAGGCACGAAAGGGCATAAGTCGCGTAGCGGTTACACCAGCTCACTGAAAGAGGGCGGTCAGATGCCGTTTTTCCGCCGCATTCCAAAGTTTGGCTTCATAAATCCCAGTCGTGAAGAGTATGAAACGATTAATGTGGGACAGATTGAGGCGTGGATAAAAAAAGGTAAATTGACGCCCGAAGTATCGCTGGAAGCCTTAGCGAAAATTGGTGTGCCAGCCAGACGTCGTCGCATAAAAGTACTTGGCAACGGCGACATTACAGTAGCAATTACCATTACAGCGCATGCATTTAGCGAAAGCGCAAAGGAAAAAATTGAAAAAGCAGGCGGCAAAGTTATCTTAGCAGAGCGCACACTCGAAGAAGCTGAGCGAATGCAGAAGACAAAGCCACTTGACGAAGCGCTGCTGACACCAAAGAAGCCTGTTGAGGAAATCAAAAAAGCAGCCAAGCTAGCACGCAAGGCTGCAGCAGCCAAAAAATGATTAACCCATAGAGACTGATGAAGCTCATTGATAGCATTCGGAACATCAGCAAGATTCCAGAACTGAGAGATAGGATTCTCTACACGGTAGGATTGCTGGTTGTCTATCGCATTGGGTCGCATATCACCATTCCGGGCGTAGATGCCTCAGCGGTTGCTGAAGCAGGGCAAGGACCGACCAACGATTTGTTCGGACTGTTTGATCTCTTCGTAGGAGGCGCATTTAAGCGCGCTTCAGTGTTTGCATTGGGTATTATGCCCTACATCTCCGCCTCAATCATTATTCAACTGCTAGGTGCAGTAACGCCGTATTTTCAGAAACTTCAAAAAGAAGGGGAAGAAGGGCGTAAGAAAATCAACCAGCTTACGCGCTATGGAACTGTGCTGGTAGCGATGTTGCAGGCATGGGGCGTAAGTGTTAGCCTCTCAAGCCCAGCCTCGTTTGGGCAGCCAATTGTGCCTGAACCTGGCTTTTTCTTCACCCTTTCAACCATCATCACATTGACGGCAGCGACCATTTTCACGATGTGGCTGGGTGAGCGCATCACTGAGCGAGGCATCGGCAACGGCATTTCGCTTATCATTATGATTGGTATTTTGGCACGCTTCCCGCAAGCCTTAGTGGGTGAATGGCAACTGGTGGCATCAGGAAGCAAGAATCTCATCGTAGAAATCATTGTGTTAGGTGTCATGCTGCTGATTGTGGCAGGTGTTGTGTTTCTAACAGTGGGCACGCGCCGAATTCCCGTGCAGTATGCACGACGAGTGGTGGGCAGGAAAGTCTATGGTGGCACCACACAGTATATTCCAATGCGAGTCATTACTGCAGGCGTAATGCCTATTATCTTTGCTCAGTCAATTATGTTTATTCCAAGCACAATTGTCTCATTTTTCCCCGAAAGTGAGGCCATGCAGAGCATCAATGCCTTTATCTCATATGATTCATGGGGCTATGCCATCATTTTCGGCATTTTAATCGTGTTTTTCACATACTTCTATACGGCTATAGCCTTTAATCCGAAGGATGTGGCGGATACGATGCAAAAACAAGGTGGATTTATTCCTGGCGTGCGCCCCGGAAAGCCAACAGCAGATTTCATTGACAACATTCTTACCCGCATTACATTACCCGGGGCAATCGCATTAGCAATTATTGCAATTTTGCCTACGCTGCTGACTAAATTTGGGAACGTAACCCCGGGCTTTGCACAGTTTTTTGGAGGAACAAGTCTGCTCATCATTGTCGGCGTAGCGCTGGACACGCTGCAACAAATTGAAAGCCATCTGCTGATGCGCCACTACGATGGCTTTATGAAGTCAGGTAGACTCAAAGGGCGCAGCGTGCCTGCCTAAACTAAAAGAGAGAAACGCAGATGGTTACAGCACGAAGCGAATGGGAAATTGACATAATGAGAGAAGCTGGGAGAATTGTAGCTGAGACATTGGATATGTTAGAGGCTGAGATAAAGGAAGGGGTAACGACGAAACGACTGGATGAATTAGCTGAGGACTACATTCGCTCACAAGGTGCAAAGCCGAGTTTTTTGGGCTATGTGCCGAAAGGAGCACGCAACACCCGACCATACCCTGCGACGCTTTGCACATCTATCAATGAAGAAGTTGTGCACGGCATTCCAAGTCCGAAGCGCGTGCTCAAAGATGGAGATATTATCTCAATTGACTGTGGAGCCTGCAAAGACGGCTACCACGCCGATTCAGCTCGAACATTTTTGGTTGGCAATGTAAAGCCAGAAGTGGTAAAACTCGTAAAAGTAACTGAGACCTGTTTGGAGCTGGGAATTAAGGAAGCCGTAGTTGGGAAACGGCTATACGATATCTCTGCTGCCATTCAGCAGTATGCAGAAAGCTTTGGCTATGGTGTGATTGAAAATATGGTGGGGCATGGAATTGGTACACGCCTGCACGAAGAGCCACCTGTGCCGAACATTGGAAAGCGTAATACAGGTGTCTTCCTAAGGGAAGGAATGTGCTTGGCAATTGAGCCGATGATTAACTTAGGCAAGTCTCGCAAGTCTATCATTGCGGCAGATACTTGGACAGCGATTACAAGTGACAAGAAACCTGCGGCACACTTTGAGCATACTGTAGTAGTGCGCAAAGGTCAGGCAGAGATTTTAACCCTATCCCGAAAGCATAAATCTGCCGTAGAAGAGGCTGCAGAGAAAAAAGTTGAAACCATATAATCTCAACCAAACAGGGAAGGAGTATGGCAAAGGAAGAAGCAATTGAGATTGATGGCGTGATTTTGGAAGCCTTACCGAATGCAAATTTTAGAGTAAGGCTGGAAAACAACCTTGAGATTTTGGCGCATGTATCGGGCAAGATGAGAATGAATTTCATCAAGATTTTGCCCGGCGACCGTGTACGCGTTCAAGTGTCCCCATATGACTTCAGCAAGGGGCGGATTACCTACCGCTTTAAGTAGCACTGCACAACGCAGTTTTGCAAATTAAGGCAAATACAGTATCTTTGCGCCCTTTCTGTCTTACAGCAATTGAAAACAAACAATCACGATGAAAGTCTATTCAGCCGTCAAAAAGCGCTGCGAAGCCTGCAAAATTATTCGCAGGAAAGGCAAGATTCTGGTGATTTGCAAGAAAAATCCAAACCATAAACAGCGTCAAGGATAAGATGAGAGTTGCAGGAGTTGATCTTCCAAGAAATAAGCGTGCCGTTATCGGGCTAACTTACATTTACGGCATTGGTAGAACATCAGCAAAAAAAATTCTCGCCAAAGCAGGTATTAGTGAAGATAAGCGTATTGGCGAACTGACAGACGATGAAGCCAATGCGATTCGCAATATCATCGCCACGGAGTATAAAGTGGAAGGACAGGCGCGTAGCGAGCAGCAGCTTGCCATCAAGCGGCTAATGGATATTGGCTGCTATCGTGGGCTGCGGCATCGCAAAGGATTGCCTGTTAGAGGGCAACGCACGCGCACTAATGCACGCACCCGAAAAGGTAAGCGCAAAACTGTGGCAGGTAAGAAGAAAGCTGTCGCAAAGAAATAATCTGGACGCAAAGATATGGCAACAGAGAAAACCACTACAGCAAAGCGCAAGAAGAAAGTTGCTGCAACGACCGAAGGAATCGCGCACATCAAAGCGACCTTTAACAATATTCTTGTAACCATTACCGATATGGCGGGCAACACAATCGCGTGGTCGACCGCTGGCAAGAATGGGTTCAAGGGTTCGAAGAAAAACACACCATATGCGGCGCAAGTAACGGCGGAAGCTGCAGCCAGAGAAGCGGCAGAGCATGGTGTGCGGAAGGTCGATGTGCTCATCAAAGGTCCAGGATCGGGACGAGATGCAGCGATTCGCTCTCTGCAGACGGCAGGCTTAGAAGTTCGTTCTATTCGCGACATTACGCCACTGCCGCACAATGGCTGTCGCCCACCTAAGCGCAGAAGAGTCTGAGTTGTTCAAAACCGATGTCAATCACCTAAGCATTTCTATATGGCAAGATATCTGGGTTCAACTGCTAAGGTTTCACGACGCCTTGGCGTGGCAATTGTGCCGAAAGACGAAAAATACTTAGACCGCAGACCATACCCTCCAGGTCAGCACGGTCAGAACAAGAAGGGTAAGATTTCTGAGTATGCGGTGCAACTGCGCGAAAAGCAAAAGATGAAGTATATCTACGGCGTCTTGGAGCGCCAGTTCCGACTTTACTTCGAGAAAGCCTCACGGATGAAAGGCGTAACAGGCGACAATCTGGTCAAGATGTTGGAATCAAGGTTAGACAATGTCGTCTATCGCGCAGGGTTTGCGCCAACTCGTCCAGCTGCCCGACAGTTAGTTACGCACTGCCATCTACTGGTCAATGGCAAGAAGGTGAATATTCCATCGTATCAGCTGCGTCCAGGTGATGTGATTGAGTTTCGTCCGAAGAGCAAAAATCTGGAAGTAGTGCGTAACTCCCTTAACAAAAAGCCTGACTCACAGATCCCACAGTGGATTCAGGTTGATAAGGCGAACCTGAAGGCAGTGTTTCTGAACGCGCCTGAACGCAGCGAAGTGCAAGAACCGTTTAACGAGCAGCTGGTGGTCGAACTCTATTCTAAGTAGGCTGAGGGAAGTTCGCTTACTTGCTTGCTAAACCAAACTAAGGAGCACTATGATTCAACCGATGCAGATGCCAGAGCGGTTGGAGCTTGATGAGAGCACTTTTTCTAACCAGTTCGGTCGTTTCATTGCACAGCCACTGGAACGCGGCTATGGCGTAACAATAGGCAACGCAATGCGACGTGTCTTGCTCTCATCGCTGCCCGGCACAGCTATCACAGGTATCAAAATTGAGGGGATTCTACACGAATTCTCCACGATTGAAGGAGTCAAGGAAGATGTGCCTGATATTATCCTGAACCTCAAGCAGGTGCGCTTCCGCTCTATTAGCAAGCGCAATGCAATGGTTTCACTCACGCTGAAGGGGCCAAGAGACTTCGTAGCAGGGGATATTGTCAGCCCGGAAGCAGACTTCGAGGTGCTCAATCCTGACCTTCACATTGCCACAATTACAAAGAATGTAACCGTGAAGATGGATATCTATGTTGGGCGAGGACGTGGATATGTGCCTGCTGAGGAAAACAAGCCTGAAGGAATGCCATTGGGGTTCATTGCCGTAGATTCTATTTTCACGCCGATTCGCAATGTCAAATACACAGTGGAGAACACACGCGTAGGGCAGCGAACTGACTACGAAAAACTTATTTTGGAAGTTACAACCGATGGCTCAATTCAGCCCGATGAAGCGGTCAGTCTTGCAGGAAAGATTATTGCCGATCACGTAAGCCTCTTTACCAAGTTTGCACCGACCGCTGAGGAAGAGCCCGTCGAGCAAGAAGTAAAGGAAGATGACGCTGAGTTTGAGCGCATTCGCAATCTTTTGATGACACGAATGGAAGACATTGAGCTATCGGTGCGCTCGCATAACTGCCTGCGCTCAGCTGAGATTGAAACGCTTGGACAGTTGGTCAGCAAGCGAGAAGAAGAACTCCTAAAATTCAAAAATTTCGGCAAAAAGTCACTGGCTGAGCTTAAAGAACTCGTGGAGTCGAAGGGGCTACACTTTGGAATGGACGTTTCAAAGTATCGCTTGAACGAAAAGTAACACCATCCGATTGAACGGCAATGCGAAAACGAATTTCACTAAGGAAATTAGGGCGCACCGCTAGCCATCGCCGAGCCACAATGGCTAACCTGTGCACGCAGCTCATCTTGCACAAGCGCATACGAACCACTGAGGCGAAAGCCAAAGAAATGCGGCGTTACATTGAACCGCTGATCACACGCGCCAAAGAAGGCACAGGCCACGCCCAGCGAGAGGTCTTCAAGTTTATCCGCAATAAAAAGGCTGTCAAAGAACTTTTCACCGAAATCGCAAACAAAGTAGGCGATAGACCAGGCGGTTACACCCGAGTAATCAAGATGGTACCACGCTATGGCGATGCTGCCAAAATGGCAATGATTGAGCTGGTCGACTACAGCGAAGCACCTACGGAACGGCGACGTCAGCGTCAAGACCGTGAAAAGCGCGTGCGCGGCTCCAAAGAAGCGCAAAGCAAAGCCGCCGCAGCAAAAGAATCAACTGAGGGCAAAAAGGAGGCAGCGGCAGGAGCGGCGTAGATGCACGAATGCCAGACGCACAAAAGAGGCTTGCAGATACGCAAGCCTTTTTCATTTTTTCCGCAACGCAATCGCAATTTACATGCCGCTTCGCTTGATGTATATTGAAAGCGAAGGCCTTTTAACCAAAATTCATCGCAGAGAATGTCGCTGGCTGATTTGCGCAAAGAATACACAAGAGGCTCCCTGAGTGAGGAAGACCTTGAGCCCAATCCATTCAAGATGTTTGAACGCTGGTTCAATGAAGCAAAGGCAGCAAACATTGAAGAACCTAATGCGATGGCACTGGCAACAGCGACGAAGGACGGCAAGCCATCGGTGAGGATGGTCTTGCTCAAAGGCTTAGATGAGCGTGGGTTTGTCTTCTACACAAACTATGAAAGTCGGAAGGGAAAAGAGCTGGCTGAAAATCCAAATGCGGCACTCTGTTTTCACTGGCAAACTCTCGAGCGCCAAGTAACGATTATGGGCACGGTGGAGAAAGTCAGTCGAGAGGAGTCGGAAGCCTACTTCAACTCACGACCGCTAACCAGCCGATACGGCGCATGGGCATCGCGCCAAAGTGAAGTGATTAAAAGCAAAATGGAACTGATGAAGCGCGCCGCAGAAATTGCGCTGAAGTATCCGACTGGAAAAGTGCCACTGCCCCCATTCTGGGGTGGCTATCGACTTCTCCCTGATGAAATCCAGTTTTGGCAGGGGCAGCCGTCACGTCTGCATGACCGTTTTCGCTACCTTAGGCAAGCTGATGGCACTTGGAAAATTGACCGACTTTCACCGTAGCAGCAACGGATTGGCACGGCCTACCGCAAATTAGCTGCGTAGATGAGAGCTATTTTCCACTGCTTTCGGTGGTAGCTCCAGAAGTGCTTGGCGATGAAGCAATCCGCGTGCAGCTTTTTGAATGCGCTCGGCAAGATAGCGCGTAAAATCATCCGTGTCATTGACACACGGTAAGTAGTATGCAGCACGAAACTTTGCACGGGACAGGACCTCAGCCGCATGATGGGTTTCGCTGCTGTCCGTAAAATAGCCACTAGCGAAAGCCACAGCGGTCTCTATGCCATGAGCTTTAAGCGTAGCGATGGCGTCCTCTAAGGTAGGGGTTGTCCAACGACCTCCGACAGTATGATTCAAGTAAGCCACTGTAATGTGTGAAAACAACTTAGGCGATGCTGCACGCAGCCCTGACGCAAGGCGCTCATAAAAACTTTCCGTCTCTTTTAAGCCATTGCGGAATGAGACAGGAGCCCCATTTTTCTGTGCAACCACTGTGCCATGCATAATGAGGATTAGTCCGACTCTGCCGTAAAGCGTCAGCTCTTGAATTTGAGACAAGATATAGGTGCAATACACTGCTGAGAGCGCCTCATCACGCCATAGCCCACCTATCACCGTGAGTTTGCTTAGCATATCGGGTGGAAAGGTCTGTTGTGCAAATCGGCAAAGCGTGCCGCAAGAGAGGTCGCCATCGATAGGGTTCATTGCAAGCACGATCACACCATCATACCGCTGCATCGCATCCTGAAGCTGGTCTTCAGTGTAAGGGGGCGTGGTTTCAAATGTAGGAATGACCTCCAGCGTTACGGGCAGTGATGTTGCGATGTTGGAAAGGTGTGCTTTGACTTTCTCAGCTTGCTGGCGCGTAAGGTGATTGTGCGGTGAAAGGTATCTGGCTCGCCTGTATTTGAGTGTCATCAGAGCACCACCAACGGTAGGAATGACGTGCAAGACAGGTTTAGGAATGTGCATATATGCAGAAGCGTGATGAAAGATATGACGAATCTGATTGCGGTAGGCAGAAAAGCTGGGTGCCTCCACTTCGCCGTGTGATGAGATAAGGACAGCAAATGTTTTCATCTGTTTTTCTCCGTTGTTTAGCAGGTGAAAGTTAGGCATTTCACAGGGCTTTCTCACACTGCGATAAGAACGATTTTGTAATTTGCACGCAAGCCAAAGTGAGTCTATGTTGCCGCTTGCTCGCGTTACTTGTCTCTTGCTACTCGTCTGCGGGACTGTCTGCTGGCTATACGGTTGCAGTTTTGGCATAAGGAATGCAGACGACCAACCCGCTATGTTTGTCTACATAGTTGATGCAACAAAGCCGCAGCGAGGTGAATTTGCAGTAACGCTAATGCCGCGTGGCCTGCAGTTTCGCGAAGAGGAAATTTTTTCCTTACCTGCTTGGGCGCCAGGTGCCTATCAACTGGTGCATTATGGACAGTATCTGCGTAACCTGATGGCGTTTGACCATCGAGGGGAGCCACTAACAGTCATAAAAGTGGATAGTAACTCGTGGAAAATTCGACCTGCAACGCAGCTATCGAGGTTGCAATATTGCATTACGCAAATGCATCGTCCTGACTTGCTCTACCCTGAGACCACAGAGCTGAACGCCCAGCGCGGTTACTTCAACGGCACAAACGTGTTTGGCTACCTACACGGCTATAAAGACCTGCCTTGCATGGTACAATACCGTTTGCCAGAGGGCTGGCAAATGGCATCGGCAATTGAGACAGCACCGAACTCACAGACAGCACATGCCAGAGATTATGATGAATTGGTCGATGCCCCCGTGATGCTGGGTAAGTTTCAGCGCTACGACTTTACGCTGCTTGGGAAACTGCACAGTGTCGTAATTGATGCTGATGCAAAGCCAATGCCCGATAGTCTTCTTGCACTGATTAAAGAAATCATCGTTACACATCATCGCTTCTTCGGTGAATTACCATACAGCAAATACCTGTTTCTCTTTCGCTTAGTGAAGCCGAAGACATTCTGGCAATTTGGTGCACTGGAACATCGGAATTCTTCGGCCTACTATATGCCACTCTTCGACTGGGACGCTGTGCGATACGACCCGATTGCAACCACAATCAGCCACGAATTTTTTCATCTCTGGAATCCTAAGCGCTTTCGTAGCCACTTGCTTGGCCCATTTGATTATCAGCACCCGATTCGGACTTCTACAATGTGGTTCGTGGAGGGCGTAACAGACTACTATGCTGAACTCTTGATGGTAAAGGGGGGTATTATGTCGCCGCAAGTCTTTTTGCGAAATATGTTAGAACGGATTCGGCTAATGCACTTACCAAAAAAAAGGGAGAGTTTAGTGGCGCTTAGCCGAAGATTAGCATACATTGAGGACAACTCTGAAATGTTCCCATTCTACACACGGGGCACAGTGGTGGCTATGCTACTGGATATTTACCTGCGCACCCACCACCCTGCACGGTGCGGCACAGATGAACTTTTGCAGAAACTCAATTTGGAGTATGGAAAACCAGAAAAGCCCTACCACGATGATTCACTAGTTACAGTTCTCTCATGTCTGGCACAAGTTGATATTGAACCGTTCTACACGCGCTTCATTGCAGGGACAGACACACTGCCGCTTCACGCTTATTTCAGCAAGGCGGGCTTCTACTACGGCAAGCGAAGGAGAGCAGTTCCACAAATGGGCTATTTCATTCAGCTTGACTCAAGTGGGGCACTGAAAGTGGCAAGCGTGTTGCCAGAGTCAGCGGCAGAACGAATGGGCTTGAAACCAGATGATGAAATTCTGGCAATCGACGATGTCGACACCAGCCGCAGCAGCACACTCTTGGAAAGAATTTTCTCGCTTGAGGGTTTAAAGGCGGGCGCGCGAGTTCAGATACGCGTGAATCGTAGAGGCAAAGTAGTGAAGCTAACGGGTAGAGTAGGCGCTCAGCAAAGCACAGTAGAGGTGCTGGAACTCAACGAGCATGCAACGCCGCTCGAGGCAGAGGTGCGAAGACGAATGCTGACATTTCAGAACTAAGTGCAAAGAATCCTATTCTGAGGTGCAGCATCGTACGATACTTCTCCCCTTTGCAACACCTCACTACGAAGAAACTGAGTCTACGGCAGCATCTGCGTGTCAGAACCTCACACTCTCTTTGCGAAAAAAGAGTGCCCAGCAGTCAGGCTGAGAGATGGGTGCGGAAAAATTTAAGTGAACGCTCCCACGCATCACGAGCGGCATCTGCGTTGTAGACCTCTGGTCTAGTGTCATTGAAGAAAGCATGTGAAGTATTTGGGTAAGTGTGAAACTCAAAGGTCTTACCAGCAGCTTTCAGCGCTGCTGCCAGATTAGAGACTACCTCTTGATTAACAAATGTGTCGTTTCCTGCAAATAGTCCCAAGACAGGGGCATTCAGTTTTGTAAAATCAGGCTTAACGGCTGGATGCACGCCGTAGAAGTCGATACAAGCTCCGATGTTTGGGTTCAGTGTGGCGGCAAAAAGCGCAAGCTGACCGCCCATGCAAAATCCCACGACGCCTACTTTCTTGGACGAAACTGCTTCATTTTTGAGCAGGAAGTCAATAGCTCCGCGCAGGGTTTTCTCGGCCTCGCCGATGTTGAGTGCCATAAAGAGCTTGCTGGCTTCATCGGGCGAAGAGGTGGTAACTCCATCATACAAATCGGGCGCAAGTGCTGTGAAACCTTCAGCCGCAAACCGATCACAAACATCCTTGATATGGTCAACCAGCCCCCACCACTCTTGGAGCACGATGATACCAATGCCTTTGCCTGATGAGGGCTTGCTCAGATAACCACTTGCGCTGCGTCCGTTAGAAGGAAAGAAGACAATTTCGCCGTGATGTGGCATAGCTGTATGAAGTTTTTTGTTAGTTTGCATGTGCAAAGATACAGAATCTACTTATTCACTTGTTCAAGCCGCTGCCGACTTTCTTAGCAGTATTTGTAAGCTATAAAAGACTCTTTTCCCCGATAAGCTGAGCCTTCGCAAATGCCCTAACTTCATCGCAGTGTCAGAATGCACTTGCATGTAAAACGCTGGACTGCTGAAGCATCTGTGCCAAAGACAAGGCAACGGCTTTTGCGCGTAGAAGAGCAGCCTCACGTTCGACACGGGCGTGCTGACAAAATGCTTGCTTTGCAGCATCTGCTGCTTGCGGTTGCTGGCTGAGCTGAATTAGGCGCTGCAGGAGTGCTGCAGGGTCGGGGCAGTAGTCTGCCAGATGGCGTGAAGTAGCAACTGCCAAGTTGAATTTCTCTGGCCCTGGATTGATACGGTGAATCAAAATCGGGCCGGCATCAGTTTCCAGCAGTTCGTAAAGCGTAGCCGGCGCAATGCCAGATAGCACAGTAACGCTTGCGCTTCGAAACGCCAGTGACATTTGCTCGGCATTGAGAAAGGGGAGCGGAATAATGCGTTTTCCACTGCGCTCAGCAAGGTCAGAAAATTTCTTATACGCACGTGCATTATTGCCGCAAACTACTAACACTTGACTGTTATGCCAATCAAACTCGTCATCTGTGGCTAAGACTTCGAACTGCTTGTAGAGATGTTCAACCCAATAAGTGCCGCCAGTCGCAACCACAGTAAAGCACTCGGGTAGGACATTAGACACCATCGGCAAGTTTTGCCGCTGAAAGGCGACTCTGGCCTCCATTTGTGATAGTGAGCGTGCAGCCGTAAAGGGCGAGCGAGGTATGTATCCAGCTTGAAGCGTCTGCGAAGCCAGCAAACCATATTTTTCTTGCAGCTTAGCTAAGTAAGCTGGGCTTTGTGCAATCACACTGTTGGGCAAAAGCCCTCTGTAGCGTGGCACGTGAATAAGAGATTCATCGAAGTCGGGAACGTAGGCAGCGATATGGGTATCGGCTTGTAGGCTTGCTTTGAGCTGCAGGAGCGCATATGTTTGCATAAAGTGCGTGCTCACGATAAGCCCTGTCTGTGCGCGTTCAAAGAACGGGCGTAACTCTGCTTTAAGTTGCTCAATGATGCTGCGCGTAAAGCAGAAGTAGGCGCCGCGCACCGCATCTTGCTCCATCAGGTCATAGAATCGGTCATAGAGCCGAGTAAATTTGGAGTAGATAACACGGTGTGCTTTCTCAATATCTTCAACGGTGCTCTCAAAATACACCACACGCACATCAGGGGCGTAGCGCTTGAGAGATTCACCGAGCGAATGCATTGCGCTCTTGTGACCGCCACCAGCAGTAACGGACACAATCACAATTTCTTTTTCCATTGCTCCGATTGAAAAGTTGGGAAAAAGGTTTTTTGAAAAGAACCGCAAAACATACGAATGCTATGCAGCCAGCGCAAGCAGCGCGGAAATTGCATTAATTTTGTCAAAGTTTTCACACTAAGTTGCGTTTATTGGTATGCCCAAAAATTGGCAAGTCGAGCTGCTTCTGCTGGTTCATTCAGACACTGCAGCACTGGAAAAGACACCCAGCACGCCATCTTTCATTTGCAAGCATCGGTCGGAGAGAGCCGCATAGCGAGGGTTGTGCGTAACGATGACAAATGACACGCGATGCTCACGAGCGAGCTGAGCGATAAGGTCATAGAGCTTATCGCTGTTATAAGAGTCCAGATTGCCTGAGGGTTCATCAGCGAGCACAAGCGAAGGGCGGTTAATCAAAGCGCGCGCCACAGCGACGCGCTGCTGCTCACCGCCAGAAAGCTCAGAAGGCAAGTGATGCAACCTGTCTTGAAGACCCACGCTGACTAGAAGCGCTTCAGCCTCAGCTTTGGCTTGCCTAAGGTTGCCTGTGGCAATGAACTTGGGCATAGCAACATTTTCCAGCGCGGTAAAATCCTCAAGCAAGTGATGGAATTGAAACACAAAGCCGATATGTTGATTGCGGAATGCAGCTAGTGCATCAGGTGAAAGTAAGGCTTCTCTGCCCTGCACGATGCATTTGCCTTGAAAGTGCACCTCACCACTATCAGGCAAGTCCAGTGTGCCTAAGATGTTCAGCAGCGTTGTTTTCCCGCTGCCTGAAGCGCCAACAATCGTAATGATTTCGTTCTCGCTCACAGAAAGCGAGATACCACGCAAGATTTGAATCGGCTCACGACCTTTGGGCAGGTAGGTCTTGAAGATAGCTTTTGCTTCCAAAACAGGGCGTGTCAAAATTCCTTTACCTCCTCTTCGGGTTGGGCTTCGGGACGTGACTCGGCTGCCGCAATCGCAGCTTCGCGCTGTGCCAGATAGCGCCGCAAAACTTCCACCAAAAATGCGGAAAGCGGCACAGCTAAGAGCACACCAAAAAAGCCAAAGAAGTAGCCGAAAAGAAAAATTGCAAGAAATAACACAATCGGATTGAGCTTGACGCGCTCACCGATAATCTTTGGTGCTAACACGAAGTTTTCCAACGCATGACCTGCAGCGTAAATAATTGCAATAAGCAAAATCGTCTGTGCGACATTTTCTCCAAACACGGCAACCAGCACGCTGGAAAGAAACGCAATGATGCCACCAATGTAGGGCACAAATGACATCACACCATAAATAATGCCGATTAAGAAGGAATACCGCAGCTTAATGAGCGCAAACGCTACAGAGTAGAATGCAATAAGAATGAAGACGACAATAAGTTGCCCGCGCAAATACTGACGAACAATTTCGCCGCCCAACAAAGCATACTCTTGTGCCGATTGGCGATACTGTGGCGGCACCAGCTGTCGAATCGTGCTTTTAATGGCTGGCAAATCGCTAAGGAAGTAATAAGCAAGAAAAGGAATCAAGACAATATCAATAATGGCAGAGAGCAACTGTGGAAAGCTGCTGGCGATTGCAGAGACTGCGTTGGCAGAAAATGAGCCAATATCATCGGAGCGATGGCGTAACCACTCAACGACAGCGTCTTGCAAGTCTTTGCTATTCAGTCCGATTTGTGTGGCAAGAGGATGCTGCATCAAGTCTTGAATGAGTGCCTCAGCTTGGGCAGGAAGGTCAGAGAGCGTGTTAGAGAGTAGTGCCAGTTGTGCTGTGATAAGCGGCGTAATAAACACGACCGCAAGAATCACACTGCCAACTCCAAAAAGTGTAATGATAAGGGCGGCAATACTTCGCGTGATACGTCGGTGCAAACGCATGAAAAGCCCGATAAGCGGCTCAAATAGGTATGCGAGCACAAACCCAATAATGAACGGTGCCAGAAGACCTGAAAGCGTTTTGGCAAACCATGCAATGAAAAGTATCACGCAAATCCAGACCAAGCGGTTGGCATAAAAGTTGTCGCTAATCGGGTAGAGCAAGAACACGGCGAGAATGAAAATGAGCAGCGGCGAGAGCACCTCGCGCACTTCATATGCGAAGAAAATTACAAGTAAGCTCGCTAGCGTAAGCAGGAAGTACTGCGTTAGCTTATCCGACATCGTTCAAGACGCGCACTGATTGAAGTTGATGCATCAAGACCGTCAGCCCTGAGAAAGCGCTAATTGTTCGGAGTCTTAGAAGTTCCCACTTTCTGCCCTCTAATTTGGCTCGGAGTTGAAACAGGGTGTCAAAACGATAAACAGCTAAACTACGCTGCACAAACCCACAGCTTGAGGCACGCCGAATGGACACAGCAGACTCGTATCCTACTTCTTGGCACATTTCTACGGTGCGTCTATCAAACAAACCAAACGGAAAAGAGATTCGCTTTACAGGTTTGCCTAATGCATCTTCCAAGTATTGTTTGGAGCAGAGCAGCTCCCTTCGAAGGGCAGCAAGCGAAAGGGTGGTCAGTGCGCGATGCGAGACACCGTGACTGCCAATCTCCCAGCCTGCTACTGATAGCGCACGAAGTTCACTCAGCGAAAGATGCCGAAAAGCCCCGAAGAAATTTGCGTCCCAATCATTACGCTTCCCAATTGCATCCGTGATGACAAATACTGTCGCTCTGAGACCAAAGGATGCCAGAATTGGAAATGCAACTTGATAGGTATCCTCGTATCCATCGTCGAAGGTAATCTCTGGGCGCAAGGCAGACGGCAGCGACGCAAGCCATTGCACGTCTTGCTGAAAATCGCCGGGCAGACGTGTGCAGATGCCAAAATCAAGGCGTGGCGTGATTTTATGGTAACAAAAAATTGCCACTGCAGGTGCAATTTTTGCATAAAGAAACAACAAAATCGCCTCGAGTGCAAGTTCAGACTTCCACATCACGCCCAGCCCAAAAGCAGATTTGAAAAGACGCTCAAAAACCAGTGGTGCTGGCAGAAGGGCAGTGATGCGTAAATTCGAGCAAGAGAAAAAGCACTATGCTGGATAGTGATGCAGTTGATATAAAAGAATCTCTGCCAGAGTCGCTCAGGCTGAAGCTGGAAAGCTTGCCCGTAGCGTGTGGCGTCTATCAATTCAAAGACAAAAGTGGAGAGGTAATCTACATTGGCAAAGCCAAAAACCTGAGAGCGCGTGTGCTCTCGTATTTTCGCAATCAAGCAGAGCACAATCAGAAGACACGTTTGCTGGTAAGCAAAATCGTTGACCTTGACATTATCCTAACTTCGTCTGAGGTCGAGGCGCTTATTTTGGAGAATAATCTTATCAAGCAGCTAAAACCGCGTTATAACATCAATCTACGCGACGATAAGACCTATCCTTACATCGTAGTTACAAATGAGCCGTTTCCGCGCGTGTTTCCGACGCGCACGGTGCGGCGAGACGGCTCTAAGTATTTCGGCCCTTACACAGAGTCCAAGCAAATGCGCGCTCTGCTGGATGCAATTGGAGAAATTTTTCAAGTGCGTAGTTGCTCGCTGAAGCTGAGCGAAGAGAACATTAAGGCAAAAAAATTCAAGGTGTGCTTGGATTACCATATCAAAAAGTGTCAAGGGCCTTGCGAAGGCTTGCAAACTCAGGCTGATTATGATGCAATGATTGCTGAAGTCAAGCGACTGCTTTCAGGCAAAACGCGTGAAGCCATGCGCTCGCTTGAGACAAGAATGAAAGAGTATGCCAAAGCCTTGAAGTTTGAGCAAGCAGCTGCACTGAAACGTCAGCTCGAGGCACTCAAACGCTACACAGAACGCCAGCGCGTGATGAGTACCGACGACATTGACCGAGACATTTTCGCAATTGCCGTCGAGGGAGATGAGGCATGCGGCGTGCTCTTCAAGGTGCGAGAAGGTAAGCTCTTAGGCTCAATGCATTACTACTTCTCGAACATTCAAGATGTGCCACGACCTGACTTGCTGACAAAGCTCTTGGAGAAGTATTACCTCGAGACCACCGATGTGCTGCCTGACGAAATTTTCGTGCCTGAAATGCCATCTCACTTCGAGACCATTTCGGCACTACTGGAAAAACGGTTGGCAGAGCAAGGCGAGCAAAGAAAAATTGAGTGTATTGTGCCACAGATTGGTGACAAGGCGAAGCTGGTGGCACTGTGCGAAGCCAACGCAAGACATCTTCTTAGCGAATACCTGTTGCAAAAACAAAAGCGTGGTGAGGCACTGGCAATTCCACGCAGCGTCTATGCACTGGAGCGAGATTTGCGCTTACCGAAGTTACCGCGCCGAATTGAGTGCTTCGATAACTCACATTTTCAAGGCGCAGAGCCTGTTTCAGCAATGGTGTGCTTTGTAGATGGCAAACCTAAAAAATCCGATTACCGCAAGTTCAAAATCAAGAGTGTAGTCGGCAATGACGATTTTGCGGCAATGGCTGAAGTAATTGAGCGACGCTACAGTGGCACACTGGCAACCGAATTGCCCTTGCCTGATTTAATCGTCATTGATGGTGGCAAAGGGCAGCTCTCAGCGGCGCACGAGGTTTTGAAGCGGCTCAGGATTGATGTGCCAATTATCGGCTTAGCAAAGCGGCTGGAAGAAGTGTTTTTCCCGAATGAGTCTCTACCACATAACCTGCCGAAAACATCATCCTCGCTGAAACTGTTGCAGCAAGTGCGAGACGAAGCGCATCGTTTTGCGGTGAGCTTCCACCGAGAATTGCGAAGCAAGCGCACACTTTCAACGGAGCTCACAGAGATTGCGGGCATCGGCCCCCGCACAGCTGAAAAACTCCTGCGAACCTTTGGTTCGGTAGCAAAAGTCAGAGATGCATCCCTTGCAGATTTGGAAAAGGTGGTAGGGCGCAAAACCGCAGAAGCCGTGCGACGATACTTCGACCAAGCCCAAAATCAGGCAGCTAGCAGTGAGGAGCATTTTGCACTGCAACCCAATGAGTTTTCAGATGACCATACTGATGACAATAGCGCCAACAATTAAACCGCCAGCGGAGCGACGAAAGATTACGGTAGCGGAGTTTGCGGCGATGTATCAGGCGGGCATTTTGAGTGAAGATGAACACCTTGAACTCATCAACGGAGAGCTGATTACAATGGCCGCAATGGACGCACCACATCTGGCGCACGTGATGCGTTTGGCAAGATTGCTTATCGTAGCGCTGCGACACCGTGCAAATGTCTCTGTGCAAAGTCCAATCGTGTTGGGCGAGTATTCGGAGCCTGAGCCAGATGTAGCGGTATTGCGTTGGCGTGAGGACGATTACTGTTCTGGCAAGCCGACGGCGAAAGATGTGTTGCTGGTGGTGGAAGTAGCTGACCGTTCTTTGCTCTATGACCGAGAAACCAAACTGCCACTGTATGCCCAGCATGGTATCACGGAGGTATGGATTTTGAACTTGCAAGCCAAGCAGGTAGAGGTGTATCGCAACCCGCAAGGCAGCGCTTACCAAGAAAAGCAAATCTTCAAACCCAGCGACGACTTGGCGATGCAAGCCTTCCCAGACTTGCAATTCCCCGTCTCAGAAATGTTTATTGCGCCAAAAGAGCATAAGTAGAAGCAGCCACCTAAAAAGTGAAGAGGAGTCTCAGTGCAGAAGACCTATAATTTTACTTTGCATAATTATGCGATGTCTTGTATAATTATGCATTGCCAAACGAAAGGTAGCACAAAGAAAGTTGAGCGACGTTGTTTCCGTCTCTATCGTTGGCGCATCAGGATACTCGGGCGCAGAGCTTGTACAAATCTTTCTGAGACACTCAGGCGTGCGCATCCACAAGCTCTTTGCGAATGCGTCAGCTGGCAAGCACTTTGCCGAACTCTATCCACGCTTTCGTGGGCAAGTGGAGCTCACGCTAGAGCCCTATTCGCTTGACGCTGCCTGTGAGAGCCAGTGTGTCTTTCTCGCCTTGCCTTCTGGCGAAGCAATGCACCTTGTCCCTGAACTCCTTTTGCGTGGCAAAAAAGTCATTGACCTTGGCGGCGATTTTCGCCTCAAGGAGGCGACGCAATACGAGCGATTCTACAAACACACGCACGCTGCGCCTAACCTTCTCTCGAAAGCCATCTATGGATTAACGGAACTTAATCGCGCTGCCATCAAGAACGCGACCTTGCTAGCTAATCCGGGCTGCTATCCGACCAGCATCATTTTGCCGCTTGTGCCTTTGCTGAAAGCAAAGCTCATCGAACCAGAGCGCATCACAGTGGTCTCAATGTCAGGTGTCTCGGGCGCAGGACGAAGCGCTTCAATTGACCTGCACTTCTGTGAGGTGAGCGAAAGCGTCAAAGCCTACAAGGTAAGTGAGCATCAGCACCTACCTGAAATTGAGCAGGCACTACAAGAGTTCAGTGGTCAAGCGGTTTCGGTGTCATTTGTGCCACACCTTATTCCGATTGTGCGCGGCATCTACACCACAATTCACGCCACGCTCAGTAGAAACGCAACTGAAGAAGAAATTGAGCAAGTCTATGCAGAGCACTACGCCGGTGAGCCATTTGTGCGCTTCAGTAAGTCGCTTGTGCCGCACGTTAAAGGCGTGGCGCATACCAACTGCATTGACATCGGTTTCAAGATTCGAAGGGAAACGAACCAGCTCATTGTGCTATCAGCCATTGACAACTTGCTCAAAGGTGCAGCAGGTCAAGCTGTTCAGAATTTCAACCTGATGTTCGGCTTTGACGAAACGGAGGGACTGCAGTGAGCTACGCATTTCAAGAAATTCGCGGTGGCGTCTGTGCGCCGAAGGGATTTAGAGCAGCAGGCGTTAGCGCGCACATTCGCAAGCCAAAGAAAGACATTGCGCTCATTGTCTCCGATACGCCTGCGTCAGTGGCGGCTGTTTTCACGACCAACCGAGCTGCTGCGGCACCGATTGCGGTGTGCAAAGCACAATTGCAGAAAAACCAGATGTGCTCTGCAATCGTTGCAAATAGCGGCAATGCTAATGCGTGCACGGGCGAGCGCGGTCTCTCGGACGCATGGCGAATGGTGCGTGAAACCGCCACCGCGTTAAACCTACCTCAAGAATCGGTATTGGTGGCCTCTACTGGCGTGATTGGGCAGTTTCTGCCAATGGATCGTATCTCTGATGGCATTCGTCGTGCTGCCTTACAGCTTGCTGCAAGCCCAGAAGCCAGCCGTGATGCAGCCGAAGCAATTATGACCACCGACACATGCCCCAAAGAATTTGCGGTGAGCTTTACACTGGGCGAAAAGAATGTGCATATTGGCGCAATCGCCAAAGGCTCTGGAATGATTTCACCTAAAATGGCAACAATGCTTGCGTTCATTACGACGGACATAGCGATGTCGCCTAGCCTTCTTCAGCATGCACTCTTTGAAGCCAACACGCGCTCCTTCAACCGCATTAGCGTCGATGGCGATTGCAGCACCAACGATGCGGTGTTCATCTTAGCAAACGCACTGGCGGAAAATCCACGCATTGAACAAGCAGATTCAAAGGAATACCACATATTCTTTGCTGCGCTACAAGAAGTGATGACGCACCTTGCAAAGATGATTGTAAGAGACGGCGAAGGCGCAACAAAACTCATTGAAATTCATATAAGCGGGGCTCATAGCGAAAGCGAAGCCGAGCAAGCAGCGCGCAGTGTAGCCAATTCACTCCTTGTCAAAACAGCCCTGCACGGTGCAGATGCAAACTGGGGCAGAATCATGGCAGCGATTGGCTATTCGGGTATTGCGTTCAATCCTGAGAAAGTCTCTATCTCATTTGATGATGTCGCTGTCTTGAAGCCGAACTTCCGCATTGAGCTGGACGAAGCAAGAGCAAAAGAGGTGTTGAGCAAGCCTGAAATCACCTTGCATATTGATCTGGGTCAAGGCAAAAGTGAAGTGAGGTTTTGGACATGCGACCTTTCTGCAAGGTATGTGGAAATTAATGGCAGCTATCGCTCATAGCCTATTTCGACTGATTGCATAATTATGCATCGGAGAGTTTCGTCAATCCTCTTTTGAAAGTGAGAAATGACCACGCAGCACGAATCGAGGTATTTTGTAAGCACAGACAAAAGTCTGCTCGATATTGACGCTATTCACGGCTTTCTTACAAACTGCCACTGGGCGAAGGGTATTTCACGTGAGCTTGTGGTGCGATCAATTGAGCACTCGCTTTGCTTCGGGGTCTATGAAATGTGGCCTGATGGCGCCCGAAAGCAGGCAGGCTTTGCGCGCGTCATTTCGGATTTTGCCACCTTTGCATACCTCTCCGATGTGTTTATTCTCGAAGAGTATCGCGGTCGAGATTTATCTATGCTGCTTTTAGAGAAAATTATGAGCCACCCCGACTTGCAAGGTTTGCGCCGATGGCTACTCGTTACCACTTACGCACACGGGCTGTATGAAAAGTTTGGCTTCTCTGCGCCCGCTCACCCTGAAAAGTTTATGGAGATTTTCATTCCGAATCTCTATGAAAGGGAGAAAGCACTCACAGCGCTTACTGTAGAAGAAAAAATTGAAGTAAAGTAGTCAAACAACTGCAAGCAATGACCGATTACAAAACCAAAGAAGAAGTCTTGATTGAGGCACTGCCTTATATCACGACTTATGAGAACAAGACATTTGTCATCAAATACGGTGGCGCAGTGATGACAGACGATGCGTTGAAGCAAACTTTTGCGCAAGATGTAACCCTTCTAAAAAAAATTGGCATCAACATCATCGTAGTGCATGGAGGCGGCAAAGACATCACAGAAATGGCACAAAAGCTCGGTATTGAATCGCGCTTTGTGAATGGAATGCGCTACACTGATGAGAAGATGATGGATGTGGTGATGATGGTACTGGCAGGCGCACTTAACAAGGAAATTGCTGGACTGATTACCAAACATGGTGGCAACGCAGTTGGTCTCTGTGGCGTGGATAGCGCGCTCCTACGTGCAAGGAAGTTACAGGGCGAGATAGATTTGGGTCTGGTGGGCGAGATTGTGCAGGTCAATACTGCGTTCCTTAGGCTTCTAATGCAGAATGAGATGATTCCTGTGGTTGCACCGATTGGCTTAGGCGAGCGCGGCGAACTTTACAATATCAACGCTGATGTTGCAGCAACGGAAATTGCAGTAGCACTGCGAGCAGAGAAACTCGTTTATCTTTCCGATACCGATGGCGTGATTGTTGACGGTGCACTTGTGCCAACGCTGGCAAAAAGCGAGGCACAAGAATGGATTGAGCAGGGCAAAATCTACGGCGGAATGATTCCAAAGGTTAATTCTGCCTTCGAGGCAATTGAAGGAGGGGTCAATAAAGTGCACTTTATCAACGGAGGTATCAAGCACGCACTGTTGCTTGAAATTTTTACCAATGAAGGCATTGGCACGGAAATCATCAATGAAGATGCCCCAACGACAGCCACCTCGCAGCGACGCCGTGTGCAACGCATTTTGGAAGGAGCCTCAAGATGAAGAGCGATTTTCTTTCCTTACAAGACATTGAGGGTCGTGAGGAACTCTTTCATCTCTTTGAACTTTGTGATGCACTCAAAGCCGACCGCACTGTTAAACCGCTCGCAGGCAAGACCGTAGCGCTGCTGTTCCAAAAGCCCTCGCTACGCACCCGCGTCTCGTTTGAAGTGGGTGTGGTAGAACTAGGTGGCTACCCGATTTACCTAGGACAGGAATCAGTGGGACTGGGCAAGCGCGAAAGTGTGGCGGATGTGGCACGCGTGCTCTCGCGTTACAACGACCTCATTATTGCGCGGCTCTTTGACCACAGCGTGCTGTTAGAGCTGGCTGAATATGCCAGCGTGCCCGTTATCAACGCGCTTACTAATCACTCACACCCTTGTCAAGTGTTTGCCGACTTATACACAATGCGTCAGCACGGCAAACTCTTTGAAGGCGTCAAAGTGGTATTCGTGGGCGATGGCAACAATGTGGTAAACTCGTGGCTGGAAATGTCTATGCTCTATCCGATGCATTTTGTACTGGCAGCGCCACCGGCATACAATCCGCATGTTGCAACCCTCAAAGCTGCAATGAAAGCAGGTGTGAGCAAAATTGAGATTCTGGAAGACCCCGAAGCAGCGGTGCGAGATGCCGATGTCGTTTACACCGACGTATGGACAAGCATGGGGCAAGAAGATGAAGCTGAAGAGCGTCGCAAGGCATTTCGACCGTATCAAGTGAATGCAAGGTTGCTCTCACTTGCAAAGCCAACTGCGATTTTAATGCACTGCCTGCCTGCTAATCGGGGTGAGGAAGTAACCGATGAAGTATTAGACGGCAAGCAATCGGTGGTCTTTGACCAAGCTGAAAACCGCTTGCATGCGCAGAAAGCAATTTTGGTAACACTTTTGCAGAAAAGCGTGCCGAAGTCCTCTCCACGCACGGCATCGGGCAAGCGCAAAAGGCTGGCAGCAGCAGAGTAGTGGGGTGCGTGCGTCAGAAAGAAGCAATCTGAAAGCTATATAGCGAAAATGCAGCGATAGGTAAGGCAGCCTACTCAAAGTAAAGAATGAGACCGCTTTTCGTTTTCTCGTAGAAAATCATCTGGACTGTAATCTCTTCGGGAAGACGCTTCTCGTCAATACTGTATGTTTTGGGCTTGATACTCACAGGCGTCTCACCAATAAATCCATCAATGCCTTTGGCTTCTTCTTCGGGCGAAGCCGTGCGATAGGAGACGCCCTTTAGCTCGGCGATTTTCCGCAGAATTGCACTCTGGAATTTTAACCCGATAAATGTCTTCACGATCACCAAATCTTTCACCCATTTTTCTACCATCTCTTTGTCAACCTGAGAAAGTGCTGATTTAAAGTTTTCAACCATTTGAAGAATCTTTTCACTAGCATGCTTAATAGCTTCTGGATACTGCTCTACATACCATCGCTCCCACTCCTCAAGTGTGTTGCCTCTGAAAGACCGTATAAGTTCACTCATTTGACCAACAACTTTTGGACGCGTGCCTTGTGCATTTTGGTTTGCAAGATTCAGGAGCTGTGTAACATACTTGGGAAAGTCAGGAGTGTCTATGTCGAGCAGCTCGGCTATCTCACGATCTTTTAGCTCTAACTTTTTCATCCTCCAGTGGGAGAAGCAGCTTTGAGTTTATCCCGATACTTTATTGCAAATGTCTCACTGAATCTCACAAGTCCTGTGCGCAAGTAGTGCAAGTTCACGAAGGTTTTATTCTTCAAGTAGAGATACGCTAAGAGCGTTCCATTTTCATCGTATTTCACGGCGTCGAACTTCAAAAACAAGCTTTCGCCACGCAGTTTTTCTTCCAAAAATCGCATCGCTTCAGCAGCTCTTTCCTCAATCGCTTCAACGCCGATGAGACGCACAACCACGCCATTTTCAAGCTCAATCAGGTTAGGTGAAAGCACAGTTCTAAGGCGCAGATATTCAGTTGGAGAGATGATTTGCTCAGCGCTGACTCGCGAGCCAAAAGACAAGGCTCTGGGGTCAACCTTCTTGTCGAACTTTACTGGATCCTTAAACACATAAGGTAGTGCTTTGATGTGCTCAGAGAAATCCAGTTCTTCACGGCAGGGCTTGAGCACTTCGAAGGAGACTTGCTCAAAAACATCGGTTTGTCCAATGCCTAGTTTTTCTGCGATGATAGGCAGAAATTGCTCGTTTACTTCATAGCCGATAGAATGTCGTCTTAGTCGGCGTGCTGCAAGCGATGTGGTGCCGCTGCCAAGAAAGGGGTCTAGAACTGTTTCGCCTACGAAGCTAAACATCTTGATGAGACGGCGAGGCAATTCTTCGGGAAACATTGCAAGGTGCTTATCCTGCCTTTCACCTGAAAATGTCCAATGTCCTGAAAAGTATTCGTTCCACTCTTCTGGCGTCAGCTTAGAGCGTTCTTTTGCTTCACGGCTCACTTTGGGTGGCGCTCCACCTTTTTTGAAAAGCAGGATGTATTCGTAGTCAATTTTCACAATACCATTACGTGGGTAAGGAAAAGACCCCATCACTGCAGCGCCGCCAGTTGTGTTGCAGGTTGTAACCTTTTGCCAGATAATCTTGCCCATATAGTCGAAACCGATAGCCTCACAGAACTTAATGATTTCGGTATGAATAGGTATAACCTTATAGCGTCCGTAATAGACCGCACGTGCAAATTGGTCGCCGATGTTAATGCAGAGGCGGCAGCCATTGTGTAAAACGCGGTAGCACTCTTTCCAGACAAGGTTGAGGTTGTTGATGTAGTCTTCGTAGCTGTCGTTGAAGCCGATCTGATTGGGCGAGCCGTAGTCCTTGAGCTGCCAATAGGGTGGCGATGTAACGATAAGATGCACCGATTCGTTGGGCACTTCCAGCATTCGCCGAGAGTCAGCAAAAATAATCTTGTGCGTGGTCATTGCTTACTATGTCTGTAGTCAGATTGCTCTAATGCGAAAAAGCATCGCAGCAATTAGAACCGCTCAACGGCGACCCAGATGGTTTCCAGAGTGCCGCCAGCTTGCGTGGCGTCAGGAGGGATGGAACGACGTAGTCGCAAGCGCGTGTCTGTGAGCTCAAGGATTTGTGAGACGGTTGTAACGCCATCTTGTGTCAGTTCCAATTCATTGCCGCCCCCAATAAGGCGCCATGAGCCAGAGCGAAGTTCACCACGAGACGACTTGAACTGCGCTGTGCCATTGATATTCAGCCGCATCCGAGCCCCAATATCCGCCACAGCAAAAGGAGTGGTAGCAGAAAAAGAGGCAAGTTGCCAAGTCGTATCGACTAAGAGAAGCGAGCGAGGCACAGGTTGCGTGGGCTTGGGTTCACGACACGCAGAGAGCGTCAAAAGCAGAAGAGCAAAAGTAATGCAAAGTGCCAGTGAAAGGTGTGTTCTCATCTGCAATGTATGGCTAATTTGAGAAACGAACATTTTGTAGTAACTTTGTGATTGCGCCCCACAAAAATTGGCGGGATAGCCAAGTGGTAAGGCAGAGGTCTGCAAAACCTTTATGCGCCGGTTCGATTCCGGCTCCCGCCTCAAACCCCTGCAAAGAAAGGCTCGCTACTTATCTGCTTCGCCCATCACGGGATCGATTGAACCGATGACAACCACCACATCAGCCAGCAAGCCTCCCTCAATGAGAAGCGGCAGCGCTTGCAGGTTGCAGAACGAAGGGCTGCGAATTTTCAGCCGCCATGGATACCCGCTGCCATCAGACTGGATGTAGAAGCCTAACTCACCTTTTGGTGCTTCGATGGCGTGGTAGATTTCGCCTTTGGGCAACTGCAAGCCCTCGTGTGTCATCATAAAGTCGTGAATGAGGGCTTCCATTGAGTGATAGATTTCGCCCTTCCAAGGATAGGCTTGCTTGGCGTTGTCGATGCGCACGTCACCTCTGGGCAGCTGACGCAAGGCTTGCTCAATGATTTTGACACTTTCTTCCATTTCCATCATTCGGATTTGATAGCGCGCAAAGCAATCACCGTTTTCCAACACGGGCACATTAAACTCAAAGCGATCATAAATCATATAAGGCTCAGCACGACGAATGTCATACTGCACGCCAGAGGCACGTAGGTTCGGTCCAGTTAAACCAATTGCAATCGCATCTTCCTTAGAGATGTAACCAATACCTTCCATTCGCTCAATGAAAATGCGATTGCGCTCCACAAGTCTGCGCCACTCTGAGAGCTTTTTCTTGAACTCCTTTGTCCAGCCTTTGATGTATGAGACGCACTCGTGCGAGATGTCAGATGCCACACCGCCAATGCGACAGTGTGAAATGGTAAAACGCGCACCAGTGAGCAAATCAAAAATGTTGTAGATATGCTCACGTTCTTCAAATGTGTAGAGAAACATTGAGACGGCACCACTATCCATCAGCATAGAGCCAACAGAAAGCAAGTGCGATGAAATGCGGGCTAACTCACAGCCAATCGTGCGAATGTATTGTGCCCGCTCAGGCACTTTGAAATCACCGAGCTTCTCGACCGCTAAGCATAGCGCTGTGTTGTTCGAATACGGCGACATATAGTCCAAGCGGTCGGTATAAGGCATCCACTCGTGATAGGTCTTGTTTTCAGCCAGCTTCTCCATGGCGCGGTGCAGGTAGCCTAATTCTGGCACAGCCGCAACGACCGTTTCGCCATCAAGCTTTAAGACCACACGCAATACGCCGTGCGTTGCAGGGTGCGAGGGACCCATATTGAGCACGATTTTAGACTCCAGCGGGTCATCGTCATCAATCATGACAGTCGTGTCACGGTCTTCCAGTGCTTGGTAAATTTTGCGGCGAGCCTCAAGCCGACTTTGTGGGTCTAACTTTGGCTTAGCAAGGGTCTCAAAGCCGTCGGTAAGTTCAAATTCGTGTCTCATACTGCTCTCAGCGTTAAGGATTTGCGGAAAAACAAAGTTAGGCAACAGGGGCATTCAGAAAAAGTGCAAACCAAGTTGTGTTTAGTAACCGTATTGAGAGCGTAAGCCTAAGATTCACCGTTCAAAAATTGGGAGTGAAGAACTTGCTACATTCGATTCACTGTGATACAGGCTGTGATTTTATTTTCCAGCATCAAGGTGTATCTTCGTAAAAACTGCAATTTGCTATGCACTTGACAGCACTTTTAACAGAATCACGCCGCTGGACGGCAGAAGGACTGCTAGTAATTGGTTTTGCTGCGCTCACGGCACTCAGTGCACAGATTGAAATTCCACTCTACCCTGTGCCGATTACGATGCAAACGGCAGCCGTACTGGCAGCAGGAGTCTTTGCTGGCGCAAGAGCGGGGGCACTTAGCCAGCTGACTTATTTAGTAGGCGGTGTATGGTTGCCAATTTATGCGGGTGGGGCAAGTGGGCTGCATCATCTTTTCGGACCAACAGGTGGATACCTACTCTCTTTCCCAATTGCAGCAGCGGTTGCAGGCTGGCTATCCGTGTATGTGCGCTCAGTAGGAGCAAAGTTTGTGATGGTTTTCCTTGCCAGCCTTGTCACATTTGCAATAGGGGCAGTGTGGCTGAAAGCGGCCCTGAAGCTTTCTTGGGAACAAGCTTTAATGCAGGGCGTCTATCCATTCTTAGTCGGTGATGCCTTGAAGTGCGCAATCGTTGCCACAGCAAGCTGGGGCTGGGAACGCTGGCAGTCGCAGCAAGCCTGAACGAAGTGCAGCCTAACCGTGTTTTTCTGTTCAAACCTTAACTTTCTAAACCTATTCCGAAAGGAGAATTTGTATGAGCGCGGTAAATGAAACGCTAATTGATGTGCCAGCTACCACTTCAGCCATCAACCTAACTGTAGGTGCGGCGAATGAAGTGCGCCGCATTATGGCGGAAAACAAAATCCCAGAAGGCTACAAGCTGAGAGTGGGTGTTACAGGTGGTGGGTGCTCAGGGCTGAGCTATGCACTGGGGTTTGACACCCAAAAGGAAAATGATGAGGTCTATGTGACGAATGGGATTGAGGTGATAGTTGACCGTCGTCATCTGCTCTACCTTAACGGTGTAACGATTGACTATATGGATGGGCTGCAGGGGCGCGGGTTTACGTTTGATAACCCCAACGCAAAGAAGACCTGCGGGTGCGGAAGTTCATTCTCAGCATAGAGATTGAGGTAAGAAGGGCGTGAGCACACGCCCTTCTCTGTTTCTGCGATGCACTACTTGCGAAACAGTGCTACTTCAAAAAGGCGTGCTTGCAAGAAGTTTGCAAGTTCGCTGAAACTTGCCTATCTACACAAGATTTTTTTAACTAACGCATTGTCCAATGAAAAATATCTCCTTTGACGGTCTGCAAGCCCGCCTTGATGAGCAGCTCACATATCCCAGCCTCTTTCTGTTTAAGTTCATCGCCCCATTTGAAAAGGCACAGGAACTGGCAAGCTTGTTTGAGCCAAAACCCTTCACCACAAAGCTTTCGCGAAACGGGAATTATCTGAGCATCACGGCAGAGTTAGAAATGCAATCCACGGAAGAGATCATCGCAATCTATCGTGCTGCATCCCGCATTGAGGGGGTCATCATGCTCTAAGCACCACTGACAATAGCAAGGCATAAGCCCGCTACTGCTACCCGAGATAAGGTGAGTTTGCGCACAATTCGGAAGGGAAGTAAGTTTAAGCCTTTGACACAGGTCTCAAAACGAGGCACAGGAATGGTCAGAATGACACTTCCGAATCAACTGACGACGCTCCGAATTTTGCTTACACCGCTTTTTGTGTGGCTCATTCTGTCGGACTCATCCACTATGCGGCTGTGGGGCATCGGAGTTTTTACCCTTGCATCGCTGACCGATTTGTATGATGGCTACCATGCGCGCAAATACGGCGAAACCACACGCTGGGGAGCATTTATGGATCCGTTGGCTGATAAAATTCTCATTACAGCTGCATTTTTGGTCTTCGTGCTGAACGGCATCGTTGAGCTATGGATGGTCATTGTGGTGTTCCTGCGAGATGTGCTGGTCACTGTGCTCAGGCTATACGCAGAACTAAAAGATAAGCCAGTGATTACCAGCAGGTCTGCAAAGCTCAAAACGTTGATGCAAAACCTATTGGCATATTTGCTCTTACTGCTGATGTTGCTATCCGAGCGAAGCGTATTTGATGAGTCTATTGCAGCCACAGCAGCAGAGTGGTTGCATGCGCCACAGATTCGGCTGCTCATGCTGGGGCTAACAATCTACACTGTCTATACTGGCATAGCGTATCTGGTAGAAAATTGGCCGCTGCTGCGTGCCGCATATTTAAGCAACCGCTCCTCCGTGAAAGCCTAAGGCACATTGATGCGCAAAGAAAGAGGATTAACTTAACTCAGAGAAAGCTCCCCGTGAAACGATTCTTGGCACTGGTGTTTGGCACAGGGTTTGGAACAGGCTATTTGCGCTATGCTACAGGCACATTCGGGAGCTTGTTGGCATTAGGGCTGTATTGGGCAGTGCCGCAACTCTCCGAACCAGCGTGGTTAGGGGGAGCGATTCTTGTCTTTTTTGTGATTGGCCTCTGGTCGGGTGAGATTTTGGAAATGGAATATGGACGAGACCCCAGAGAAGCAACGATTGATGAAATCGTCGGGCAGTGGATTGCCGTGCTGTTTCTACCCAGAACCTGTTTAGCCACGGCACTTGCCTTTGCGCTCTTTCGGCTCTTTGATGTGATTAAGCCTGAGCCTGTGCATAAATTGCAGCGCTTACCAGCTGGCTGGGGCATAATGATGGATGATGTCGTAGCAGGTATCTACGCAAACCTGCTGTCGCACTGTTTGCTCTGGAGCATTGAGAAAATTTTTTAGCGCGCTATGCAACCTGTTGCTGACGCCACGCTTGCCAGACCAGTTTAAGGAAGTTTTTGGTTTCCGTAGCGTAGCGCATGTAGCTTTTCTCGCCCGCATAAATTGTCTCAATCTCAACAAAACCGATGCGGAAACCTCTACGCACAGCGTAAATCAGAAACTCTGTCTCAAACATATAGCCAGTCTCTTTGCAAAGCGGCAAGATGGTCTCAAGACACAGTCGGCGGATGATGCGGTAGCCACATTGCGAATCCAAGATAGGTTGGTGCAAAAGCTGGGAGAGCAATCCTGATGTGATGCGATTGGAAAGCTGACGTGCAAACGGCATAGGAGACCGGCGGAACTGTGCTGCACGATGCCGAGAGCCAATGACCATGTCGAAATGCTCAAGCGCCGCAATCAACTTCGGTGCATCGCTTGGGCTATGCTGCAAATCACTATCAAGTGTGAGCACAGCCGAAGCCCCTTGACGAAGAGCATACTCAAAGCCTACCTTGAGCGCAGCACCTTTACCCTCATTGTGAGGACGCGCAATGATATGCACAGGAAACGCAGACAGCACTTGCACAGTGTGGTCAGTTGAGCCGTCACTGACACAAATGGTGTGTGCATTCGCCACAACTGGGGCAAGTCGACGCAGTAGCTCTGGCAGCGTTTGGGCTGCGTTGTAGCACGGAATTACGGCGTAAATCATTGCACAGCCGAAGACGATGTCAGGTGCGAATGAGCTTTTGGCGGAATCGGTAACGAATCAAAATAGCAGAAAGATTGAGAAGAAAAGTCAAGGCGAGCAGAACCAGCGTCGTAGCATATTGCAAGGGCAAGGTTTGCTCGACATCGACCGATTGCGTCGCCAGCACGTAGAGGTGATAGCCTAAGTGCATAAATTGGTCATCAAGCGAATTAGGAAGTTTGGGCAGAAAAAACGCAGCACCAGTGAAAAGTAAAGGTGCAACTTCACCTGCACCACGGCTGACGGCTAAAATTGCGCCAGTTAGAATCCCTCCAACCGCATTTGGCAAAACTACCTTCCAAGTTGTTTGCCACTTTGTAGCGCCGAGCGCCAGAGCCGCTTCACGGTAGTCGCGAGGCACAGCACGCAGCGTTTCCTCGACCGACACGATGACAACAGGCAGCGTCAGCACCGCCAGTGTGGCAGCAGCCCAAATCAGTGCAGGCTTGCCGTAGATGACTTCATCTTTTGGAGCCACTACAGCATCAATCCCTGTGCCAACAAATTGCACAAAGAAACCTAATCCAAACAAACCAAACACAATCGAAGGCACGCTGGCTAAGTTGCTCACGGCAAAGCGCACCGTGCGCGCCAGCCAATTTTCAGCAGTGGTATATTCAGAAAGGTAAATTGCCGTAATGATGCCTAGCGGCAAACCCAAGATGGTCATCAAGAGCACGAGCACAACAGTGCCATAAATTGCAGGAAAAATGCCGCCTGCCGTCATCCCTTCCTTGGGCGGCTGAGTGAGAAATTCCCAGCTAAGTTTCGCAAGCCCGCCGCGAAAAATGTCAAGGAGAATAAAGGCGACTAAAAGAAAAATCAGTAAGGCTGCAAAGGCGGTGATGCCTATGTAGAAATTACCCAAGAGCCGTTTGTTCATCTGTTGCTTAGCTGCGTTGGGTTCCTTGCACTTTGATGCAGTTGGAGCTTTAGCTGCCACGAAACTTGCGCATCAGCTTGGCTTTAATGTAGAACTCTGCAATGCTATTGAGCAGCAAGGCGAATAGGAATAGTACAACACCGATGAGAAAAAGCACATTGTAATGTGGGTCGCCGAAGACCACTTCTGCCATCTCTGCGCCGATGGTCGCTGTCAGGGTGCGCGCTGAATCAGTGAGCGTCCAAGAAGAGATAGGCGCATTGCCCGTTGCCATCAAAACAATCATGGTCTCGCCAACTGCACGACCAAAACCTAAAAGCGCACCGGCAAAGATGCCCGGATACGCTGCAGGCAAAGTAATGTAGAACGCTGTTTCCCATTGCGTTGCCCCCAAACCGTAGCTGGCTTCCTGAATGGACTTTGGCACAGACGAGAGTGCATCTTCCGCAATGGTGAAAATAATAGGGATTGCGCTAAAAGAAATAGCCACGCCGCCAACCAGTGCGTTCAGGCGAAATTCAGCCCCTGTAAGCGTTTGCAAAGCACCAGCTAACACAAACAGTGCAAAAAAGCCAATGACGACTGAGGGAAAACCAGCCAGCAGCTCCACCACAGGCTTGATGATTTCTCTTAGCCAAATAGGAGCAAAACACGCTGTGTAAAGTGCTGCAAGCACTCCCACCGGGATAGCAATCACCATCGCAATCAGCGTGGTTTTCAGCGTACCGATGAGCAAAGGGACAATTCCATACTTGGGATTTTCAGAGACAGGTTGCCAGTTTGTGCTAAGGAGCGTGGGCAAAACCGCTTGGCGCGTCTCAGCATCAAAAAAGACATCTTTGGCTTCCTTGAAGGTGAAAAGGAGAATGAGGAAAATGAAAGAAAAAGAAACAAGCGCTAGTGTGGTAATAACCCCGCGCATCACTTGGTCTACTGCTTTGGCGCGTTGGTTGACAGCAGGTGTTGATGAAAACTTATTCATTGAAACTGGCTTGAGGTGCTCCTTGCAGAGTCCAGCTGAGCGACCAAGCCTTTGACTGGAAAAAAGCCCTGTGCAGCGACAATCGATTGAGCTTCGGCGCTCAGAACCCAATCCAAAAAGCGCTGAATCGTTGGGTTTGGCTCTCTGGCAAGGTAAAAATAAAGATTTCGCGAGATTGGATAAGTGCCTTGCGCAATCGTGATTTCATTGGCTTCAATCGCAGCAGATGTGTCTGTGCGGCTGATGGGCATAAGGCGAATGCCGCGTGAATAGGCATTGCCGCCGTAACCGATAGCATAGACATCTTTGCTCACTGCATTCACGATAGCGGCGGTGCCGGGCAAGGTTTGCACGAAAGCGGCAAAGTCATCGCCTTTGAGCACTTCTTTTTTGAAAAATTCGTAGGTGCCTGAGCTATTTTCTCGGCCATAGACAATGATGCGCTGGTCTTCCCAGCCTAATTCTTTCCAGTTTTGAATTTTGCCAGTGTAAATCTGACGCAACTGCGACAGTGAAAGCTTTGCAATCGGATTACGCTCGTTCACATAAATGACAATTCCATCTTTGGCAACAGGGATTTCAATGACATCGCGTCCAAACTTTTCACGAATTCTTTGGCGCTCTTTGGGTTTCATTGGACGAGACGATTGGCAAATATCGGCAGTGCGGTTAATGAGTGCGGCAATACCTGTTCCGCTGCCGCCGCCATTGACCTGAACCGTCTCATCGGGAAACTTGCTCATATAAATTTCTGCCCACTTCTGCCCGAGTGCGACCATTGTGTCTGAGCCACGAATAGTAATTGTAGCATCAGGGGCGTGACAGCTGCAGAGCCAGAGCAGAAAACAAAGCAAGAGGCTGCTTCGGAGTCTGAGCATAAATAAAAGTGTTAAACCATAACAATATGCACTCAATCCAAGTTGTAACAAAGAGCTTAACAAAAACTTAACATAGGGATTAACACAAGGAAAACTGCATAACGAAGCAGTCATGGTGGCAGCTCTCCGCTATTTGAATCGAGCCAAAGAAACCCTAACTTTCTGCACCAGTCATTTCTTGATAAGCAAGAAGTCCAATTAACTGACAAAACACAAAGGAGTAAGGATATGCCGACCGCGAAAACGACCCAGAAGAAGTCCCAAGCCAAATCGTCCTCCCTGCATAGTGCAACAAACGGCAAGGTGCGGCGCAACGGTCAAGCGGCAAGTGAGGGTGCACAAAAGTCTTCGGCAGAAATCAGCTCGGTGCTCACAGAAAAACGTGTGTTTAAGCCGAGTAAAGCATTTTCACAAGCAGCTCATATCAAGTCAATGGCCGAGTATGAACGGCTCTACAAAGAAGCGGAAAAAGACCCTGAAAAATACTGGGCAAACTTAGCTTCGCAATTTCATTGGTTCAAAAAGTGGCGCAAAGTCTTGGAGTGGAAATTGCCCTACTCGAAATGGTTTATTGGCGGTCAGACCAATATCTGTTACAATGCCATAGACCGTCATCTGACAACTTGGCGCAAAAACAAAGCAGCAATTATCTGGGAAGGAGAACCCGGTGAGCAGCGTGTGCTAACATATGCGCAACTGCATCGAGAAGTCTGTAAGCTCGCAAATGCACTAAAGAAACGCGGCATCAAGAAGGGCGACCGTGTAGCAATTTATATGGGAATGGTGCCTGAGCTGGCAATTGCAATGCTGGCATGCGCACGCATTGGCGCCGTGCATAGCGTCATCTTCGGTGGGTTCTCGGCACAAGCGGTCAGCGACCGCATCAATGATGCACACGCCAAAATGGTCATCTGCTCTGACGGCGTGCATCGCCGGGGTGCAGTGCTCAATCTCAAGGCAGTTGTAGATGAGGCACTGGTCAATACACCGTCCGTTGAAAATGTCATCGTCTATCAGCGCCTCAAGCCCGATTCAGGTGTGCATATCAATATGGTCGATGGACGCGACCACTGGTGGCATGACCTAATGAGCCTTGCCAGCGATGACTGTCCTGCTGAACCTGTCGATGCGGAGCACCCGCTCTTCATTCTCTACACCAGCGGCTCAACGGGCAAACCCAAAGGCATTTTGCATACCACAGGCGGCTATATGGTGCATGTCGCCACTTCGCACAAAATGGTCTTTGACATTAAGGACGAAGACATTTACTGGTGCACGGCAGATGCAGGCTGGATTACGGGACATAGCTATTTCGTCTACGGACCGCTCTGCAACGGTACAACCTCACTGATGTACGAAGGCGCCATTAACTACCCTGACTGGGGACGCATCTGGGATATGATTGACCGCCACAAGGTAACGATTCTCTATACTGCGCCAACTGCGATTCGTTCCTTTATTCGTGCAGGCGATGAATGGGTGAATAAACACAATCTTTCCTCTCTACGCTTGCTTGGCACAGTGGGTGAACCTATCAACCCAGAAGCGTGGATGTGGTATTACACCACTGTCGGCAAAAAGCGCTGCCCAATTGTAGATACGTGGTGGCAGACAGAAACTGGCGGCATTATGATTGCACCATTGCCAGGCGCAACACCGCTCAAACCCGGCACCGCCACTTTACCACTACCGGGTATTGTAGTAGATGTGGTGAAAAAAGATGGAACGTCATGCAAAACAAATGAAGGCGGTTTCCTTGTCATCAAGCGTCCATGGCCGTCTATGCTGCGCACCATCTACGGCGATAACGCACGCTATGAAAAAGTCTATTGGTCGGAAATCAAAGGTGTCTATTTCACAGGTGATGGAGCACGCAAGGACAAAGATGGCTATATCTGGATTATGGGACGCGTCGACGATGTGGTAAATGTAAGTGGGCATCGCTTGGGCACGAGCGAAGTAGAAAGTGCACTGGTGTCACATCCTGCGGTTGCAGAAGCCGCAGTGGTCAGCCGTCCTGATGAAATCAAAGGCAACGCACTGGTAGCGTTTGTAACGCTACGAGCAGGCTACGAAGGCAGTGCTGCCCTGCGTGAAGAATTGCGTAACCATGTGGCACGTGAAATTGGCTCAATCGCAAAGCCTGATGAAATCCGCTGGGCAGAAGGGTTGCCAAAGACCCGTAGCGGCAAAATTATGCGAAGGCTCCTACGCGAGCTGGCGACCAATGGCACCATTTCAGGCGATACGACTACGCTGGAAGACTTCGCCACACTAGAAAAATTGCGCCAGCAAGAAGAAGAGGAGTAACGCAGAGATTCCTGAAACAGAGAGCAGCGTAGGGCAAGATGAGCGACACCTCCCCTTGCCCTAATGCCTCCTCGGGGGAAGTTCTGAGTGCGCACACAGGCAAAGCACGCACCAACTTGCTAATCTGGTGCAAAAGGCTTATCTTTCGAGTACTTCTCATCGCCCTCTTACACTCAGAAGGAGCCGATGACTGCTGCGCCGACCTATGTCATCACCCTGCGACCGATGGAATAGCACAACGAAATAGCTGTTTAGCTATGTAGCTGAATGCTCATAGAGTTTTTGCTAACTAAAAAATTTTTGCTAACTAAAAAACTCACTGAAATGCGAGAAGTGCGACGCTATGTGGTAGTCCTGTTTGCTACTGCCCTATTTATTCCAACGCTTGCGTTTGGACAGACCACTGTCTATTCCTACCAAAGTGGCAACTTTAATGACCCAAACATCTGGACATTTACCAACGGCGGCGTGGACTTCGTAACTGGCACGCCAAACCCCGACTGGAATTATGTCATTAACCCCGGACACACGATTACGCTCACGGCAGCTAACCAAATTCAGCACACTGTCGCAAGCCGCACGGTTACGATTAACGGCACGCTGAACATTCAGAGCTTCACGACGCAAACCTTCGGCACACTGCAAGGCACAGGCACGCTGCGCATCAGCGCAGGCGCGTTTCCAACCGTGCTCACGGCGCTTGCGAGCAATCCCTTTCTGCAAACAGGCGGCGGCACAGTGCGCTACGAGGGCGGCGCTTATACCTTGCCAAGCGACGCGACCGTCTACAACAACCTCACTATTGCAGGCACGGGCGCAAAGTCTTTCGCACCCACATCGGCAACGACCTTCACCATCAACGGCAACCTGACCGTCGAGAGCAATACGCTCACAATTGGCGGCACGGGCACGCCACCTGTCGTAACGCTCAATATCAGTGGCAACCTCACCGTCAATAGCGGCGCAACGCTCAACGTGGGCAGCACAACCGGCGTCGTGCAACACGTCATCAATTTGAGCGGCAATCTCACAAACAGCGGCACGATTGACCTCACAAACCTTACCGAAGGCGCAGACCCTTTCGGCTCAAATGGCGGCTCGGCGCGCATTCGCTTCATCGGCGCAAGCGACAATACCGTAACGCTCAACGTGGGGCACTCGACGCAATTCGGCAACTTCATCGTGAACAAAGGCACGGGGCAGACGCACGTGCTTTCCGTCGTCGTGCCTGCGGGCGCGGCAAACCCTCAATTTTGGGGCAATGGCGGCACGAGCATAGCGGGTGGGCAACGCTTTGTCATTACCAACGGCATTTTGCGCTTGGGACCCAACATCACGATAAGCGATTTGATGACAATCTTCGACAACTATGATCTTGGTGGACCCGAAACGGGCGCGTCGCCGGGCGCAAGCATAGAACTCGGCGAAAACGCGCAACTCTGGAACGATGGCGCAACGATTCAGGCAACAGGGAATGCGCTGGTGGTCTATGGCACCTATCGCCAAACGGCAGGTACGATTACCTGTGGCAACGAAGGCTTGGTGCCGCGCGGAACGGGAAGCGTCATTATTGAAGGCGGCGTGGTGAATGCGGAGAAATTCCGTCCATCAACCGTGGGTGCAGCTACCCCACGCGGTTCGTTCCGTCTCTCAGGCGGCACGGTCA
>JANWWA010000005.1:0-7119 GCA_025056565.1 Chloroherpetonaceae bacterium
AAAGGGCGATTGAGAACGAAACCTAAAGCTCCTTCTTTGCGGCTGTGGTGGTGGAGGTAAACAACGGTTTTGCGGAAGTTAGGGTCAAGCAAAACTGGTGAGGCAGCAAGGACATAACCGGACATGTTTTCGGGTAACTGAATGTTTTCCGCGCTATTACTCATAGAGGTTGGTTGAGTGACTGGGATGGCCTTTTGGGGATTAAACAAGGATCCTCAAAAAGTTCTGTTATGAATGGAGTGGTGAGGAGGAATGATGCTTGAGGTTTAGATGGTCGGGCTGGCGGGATTTGAACCCACGGCCTCTGCGTCCCGAACGCAGCGCTCTACCAGCTAAGCTACACCCCGCAGTAAAGATTGAAGCAGAAAGTTAATAAAACTTAGCGATGCCCGAAAATTTTTAGGAGCAATCGCCCTGAGTCATGTGTTGTGTTGCTCATCAAGTGTCCGAGCTTACGCTCCTTAGCGGCAAGATAGGCTTTGTTGATATCGTTGGAATCGATTACAAGAGGCACACGCTCAACAACCTCCAAACCGTAGCCCTCAAGACCAACGATTTTCTTCGGATTGTTGGTCATCAGACGCATTTTGCGAATCCCCAAGTCCACAAGGATTTGCGCCCCGATGCCATAGTCTCTCAAGTCAGGTTTGAAGCCTAGCCGTTCGTTTGCTTCTACAGTATCAAGACCTTCATCTTGAAGGTTATATGCTTTGAGCTTGTTAATGAGTCCAATGCCACGTCCTTCTTGCATCAGATAGACTAGTGCGCCACGCCCTTCTTGCTCAATTTTCATCATTGCGATGGCAAGCTGCTCGCCACAGTCGCAGCGAAGTGAACCGAAAAGGTCGCCTGTGGTGCAAGACGAGTGCACGCGCAGAAGCACTGGTTCACCATTAGCAACATCTCCTTTGACCAGTGCCAGATGATTTTTGTCGTCAATTAAGGTTTCATATGCAATAAGCTTAAATTCACCAAGATGCGTAGGCAAGCGAACTTCGACAGCACGGCGCACCAGCTTTTCCTTCTGCATTCGATACGCCACAAGGTCTTTGATAGTGATGAGTTTCAAGCCGAGTCGGTCACGCAGTTTTACAAGGTCAGGCACGCGTGCCATCGTGCCATCGTCTTTTAGAATCTCACAAAGAATGCCGACAGGACGGAATCCTGCAAGCCGAGCAAGATCGACAGCCGCTTCAGTGTGCCCGACACGGCGCAAAACCCCACCGTCCATTGCCCGAAGCGGAAAGATGTGCCCGGGACGGGCAAAATCATTAGGGCGTGCAGATGGATCGGCAAGGTGGCGAATCGTAGTCGCACGGTCGAAAGCGGAAATTCCTGTTGTGACGCCCGCTAATTTTGCATCGACTGAGACGGTAAAGTTGGTCTCGTGCGTTGAAGTGTTATGACGCACCATTGGCTCAAGCTGCAGCTCTTGGGCACGTGCCGTCGTAATTGCCACGCACAATAGACCGCGCGCTTCTTTCGTGATGAAATTCACCATTTCAGGCGTGACATTTTCTGCCGCTGTGATAAAGTCGCCTTCATTCTCGCGGTCTTCATCATCGACAACAATGACGAGCTTACCGCGCCGAATATCTTCCAGCGCATCTTCAATGGTGTCGAAGGTAACGGAATCAGGCATATAAAATTTAGTCAGTTACCATTTTGGACTTTAAAAATACGAAAGGCGAACTGTGCAGTTCGCCCTGAAGAAGAAATCGGAAAAGGCGTATTAGCGCATCTTATTTTGCAAATTCTTGAAAAATTCACTGCTGCCTTGTGGCGCCGCAGCAGGAGCTGGTTGTGCCGCAGGCTGTTCGCTAACGGTAGTGCCGGTGCCTGTTTTTTGCCCAATGCGCTGCAAAGTCAGCTTGCTGATGAGCTTGAGCGTCTCCATCAGGCCTTGACCCTTGAACGCAACCGCCTCCGTATAGGGGAAACCGTATGGATTGAGTTCACGCTGTAGCTCTTCGATTGAGTAGATATTGGGAAGGTCGCGTTTGTTATACTGAATAACCACCGCGAACTTAGCAAGGTCAATTCCATACTCAGCAAGGTTTTCCTTGAGGTTCTGCATACTCTCCTTGTTTTCCGCCATTTTACCTTGCTGTGAGTCGGCGACAAAAACGACGCCATCGACGCCATTGAGCACCAGTTTGCGCGTGGTGTTGTAGTAGACCTGACCCGGAACTGTGTAGAGCTGGAACTTGGTGTTGAAACCTTTCACTGAGCCAAGCGAGAGTGGCAAAAGGTCAAAAAAGAGCGTGCGGTCTTGTTCAGTCGCTAGTGAAATCATCTTACTGGCAGCTTCCTGCGGCACCATCTGGTGAATGACTTGCAGATTCGTGGTCTTGCCACTCATACCAGGGCCATAGTAGACAATCTTGATGATAATCTCCTTGTTTGCATAGTTGATGTTCGCCATTGTCGTCGGGATTATGTGTTTTGAAGTTCTGGTTTAACAATGCTCATCACAATTTTAACAGCTTCTTGGAGCTTGGACTGCAGCATATCCAAATTTTTCTTCTCTGAGAATGCTAGCAAAAACACATCGTAAATCGGGATGACTACAATTAGGCGAGCGTCCTGCACAATGAAAATCTGGTTGGCCGTTTCGCCTATTTCATTCAATTTTTGAAATACGCTATCGAGCAGGGAATGAAAAATCGGTGATAGCGCAATGTGCGCATCCTTGGACTTGAAAGAACTGGCTAAGGTAAGACCGTCGCTATCAGCAATCAGCACACCCTCTACTGATGGCAGATCGGAAAAGAGCGAAAGGGCCTCGCTGAAATTACGCATACGACGGTCGAAGCGTTTGGAATTACAAATCTACAAAAGTTGGGTTAATTCTAAAATGCCTAAAATGCTGACAAATGCTTACAAAATTTTCTTGATGGTCTCAGACTCACGCTCAATAGCCTTAAACATATCGCCCGACGGGACGCTGGCGGGTGAAATCACAATGAAGAGAATATCACTGCCTTGCACATTACGAATCATCACAGTTTTGTTGCTGAAGCGTAGAACAATTTCGTTAAGCGTGCCCCCCGCAATAGACTTACCGACGGCAAAAATGCCCGGCAGGAGCTTAGACATCTCGTCGCCTGATTTAGCAAGGTCAATCGTAGAGCTACCGACGCGTTTGTCAAGCACAAAGCCCGTGTGCGTAACCAGAAAAGCTGCCTCAGCCTTAGCACCAGCAAGCACACGGTCAAGCATTTTAGATGTGTCCGCAATCTCTTCTTCTTTGGGAGTAGTCTGAACTTGGACGCGAAGTGTGTTAGGCTGCGTTTCGGCAGGAGTGGCATCACCGATTAAGTCCATCTGCATTGCTTCAATCATCAGCTGCTCCCAGCTTTCGACAATAGTAACAGTTGGCGGAATCTGCTCAATGGTGTCAAAGCTGCCGCCTTTCCAAGTGAGAATTTCAAAGAAAGCATCTTTGCCAGAACGAGGTGTGCTGGTTTCCGCATGGGTGATATTGCCCTTGTTGAAGCAAATAATGCCTTCGGCAGCGCCATCGCCTCGTTTGATATGCAGCGTGGAAGTAATGCGCGATAGGCAATTCATCTGAATCACATCCATCAGTTGCAAGCCGGGAATGATGCCTTGAACACTCTCAGTGCTTGATGACGCTGTGCTCTTGGCAGCTTGTTCACGGCGCGTAAAAAAGTCCTCGACCACACTAAGGAGCTTTTCCAAATCAAAAGGTTTCTCAATGTAAAGCAATGAACCACGTCGAGAAGCCTCTTCTTGAACTGCTGCGGAGCCATATGCGGTCATCACAATCACACCGATGTCGGGGTAGGTTGTGCGAATATGCCGAAGCAAGTCAATACCTTGTAACTTGCTGTTCGGCATTTTCAGGTCGGTAATCACAAGGTCGAATGGCTCTTGGGCGAGAATTTGCTGAGCAATGTCGCCGCTTTGTGCATGCTTGGCGTAGTATCGTCCTGAGCGAGAAAGCGTTTTAAGAATACCAACAGGAATGTTCTCTTCGTCGTCAACAATAAGCACGCGCCGCTGCGCAACAGAATCTGCAACTTGGGCTGACATATCTTGGCAGTTTAGGTTTGTGGCAATGCTGCAAAACTGTCACGAAAAACTCTCTCCATATCAACAATATACACGTGTTTTTGGCGTTCCTCAAAAAAGCCCAAAAGATAATCCTTCTTTGGAAAAATCGGGTCGCATGATTCAGGGGCTTGTTCAATCGGCAAAATCTTGCTCTGCTCAACCAGTGTAACAGGCATCACTTCATTGACTGTAGCGCAAAATGTCACACCTTGCACTTCAAAAATGACAGTGGAGTCGGTCGTAACAATTTTGCTTTGGCGATAAAGCCCAATATCCAACACAGAATCCAAAAAAAGTTTGGCGATAAAACGCTTGCTGTAAAGCACAATGCCGCCAAAGTGTGGTTTGAGAAGAGGTACCTCTATATGCGGAATAACTGGAAGCGCTTTCCGCACATACTCCGATAAGATGCCGAAGTAGAAGCGACCGATTCGCACCACAAAATAGGGGTTTGTCGACTGCATACTTCAAAGATTGCCAAGTGAGTGAATATACTCCGTAACGTAATGGAGAGCTTGATACGCATCAATTAGCAGAAGGTAAGACCCATTAAACTCAAACGCATACTTATAGAGATACGCATACTGGAAAGCTTCCTGAGGAAGTGGGCAAATCGTTTGCGCGCGCAATTTCCCAAGCACCTTACAGACTAACACACCAAAGAGAGGAGAGTCTGGATAGCTCATAACTAACACATACACCTTACCATTTCGCTTGGGAGAGGGGAGTGAGAAAAAATCAGCGAGTTGCAGCAAGGGGATTTTCCCATCTTGATATGAAAATGAGCCAAGATAAGGCTCAATTAAAAGACGAGGGTCATCTGGCGGTAGTTCAACAATCGACTTAATTGAAGCGGTCTCGAAGCCAAAGAATCGATTGCCAATCTCAGCAATCACCACCTCGCTCGATGCGGGCAGTGAAGAGGCAAAAGAGCCTATTGACATAAAGTGCTATGTGCTAAATCAGGCCACAAAGCTCTCAATAGTTTCAATGAGCTGTTGTGGGTCAAAAGGTTTGTTTAGAAACGCATTTGCACCAAGTTCCAGACCCGTGCGGCGATGTTTATCGCCAGCACGAGCAGTTACAATGACGATCGGCAAATCTTGATACTCTGGCATTTTACGAATCTCAGAGACAAGCTCAAAGCCATTCATACGTGGCATTTCAAGGTCACTGATAATCAAATCTACGTTGGCAGTTGGCAAGCGATTCAGCGCCGCTAAGCCATCATCGACAGAGATAACCGTCATATCCGCATTCTTCAGGACGGATTGCACATACTTGCGCACGCTGGGTGAATCGTCGGCATGTAGCACGGTAATTTTTGCACCCTTGCGCTTTCGACGCTTGATAGCCTGAGCTGGCGCTTCGGTGCTTACCGCAATGGCTTCAGCTGCACCACTGTTGACAGAGACATACACATCACGTTTGCGGGCTTCCTCAGAGCGCAAGAGATACTCAATGTCCAAGATGATAATCACTTGACCGTCACCAAGAATCGTAGAGCCAATCACACCGGGCACATTGCGCAAATGCTTGCCGAGCGTCTTTACAACGATTTCTTCCTTGCCAATGAGCTTTTCAACGGCAATCGCAACTTTCTTTTGCTCATCTTCGAGCTTGACCACCACGACGGCAACCTTAGCTTTGAAAAGCATCACATCAGACTGGTAGCCAAGAATGTCATTGAGGTATCGAAGTTCAATACGTTCATCGCGCAGTGTAATGTATCGCTTGCCATCTTCATCTTGCTCAATGATGTCCGTCGAGATATAGCTGGTCTCAAGCACAGGCTCAAGTGGAATAGCATAGGTTTGGTCAAGCGCCGTAACGAGCAGCGCATCTCCGATAGCAAGCGTAAGCGGCAGAGAGATGATAAACTTTGTGCCTTTGCCCGAAACCGTCTCAATGTTGGTCGTGCCCTTGAGGCGACGAATGGTATTCTGCACCACATCCATGCCGACGCCACGTCCCTGCAGCTCTGTAACCTTTTCAGCCGTGCTGAAGCCCGGACGGAAAATGAGCTCAGTAGCCTGAGCCGGCGTCATTTTCTCCGCTTCCTCAGGTGTAATAAGACCAACCTTGATGGCTTTGGCTTTGACTTTTTCGATGTTGATCCCGCCACCATCGTCTTCGACCTCCAAAATTACACGACTGCCTTTCTGATAGGCGCGCAGCGTAATCGTGCCTACAGGCGGCTTGCCTAATGCACGGCGCACATCAGGCGTTTCAATCCCGTGACCGATGGCATTGCGGACAATGTGCATAATCGGTTCAATCACTTCTTCCATCACAGTCTTGTCGAGCTTTGTCTCTTCGCCTTCGGTAACGAGGTTGATTTCTTTCTGCTCCATCTTCGCAATGTCGCGCACCGAGCGGCTAAAGCGCGTGAACATTTGCTTGACGGGTACCATTCGCATTCCTACAATCTCGCGATTAAGGTCGTTGGCGATACTACTGACCTTGACGATATTTTGGTTGAGCATACTACCAATGCTCTTAAGCTCTGAAATGGAGTCGTCAAGGTTAAGAATAGCCGATTTGATATCGCGTGAGATAATGTCCAGTTCGCTGAAGCGGTCGAACTCGGTTTCAGAGAATTCTTTGAGCACGTCGCTAAAACCAGTCAGTGCGCTGGCTTCTTTGCTGCCTTTTTGAATCATCGTGAGCACCTTCTTGCTAATTTGTGCAAGCTGAGTGCGCTCTTTGAGGAAGCGGTTCACGACTTTGGTAAATGCGGCAAGCTCGTTGTTTAAGCGGTTGCGCGCAATGACCAGTTCAGCAGAAAGATTAACAAGGCTATTTAGTGCGCGAATGTCAATACGCACAGTTTGCTCAGCGACACTTTGCGTGCGGCGTTGCTGAGCAGCGGTCTCCACCGTCTCGACTGCCTTACTTTCTTTTGCTTCCGCTAAGGAGACGGTAGAGCGGATCTCGCCAAATTGCTGGAGCTGTTCGGTGTAATTGTTCAGAATCGCAACTAAAGCATCGCGATTCGGGTGCTCATCTTTGCCGGTGTTGCGGAAGGTGTTGAGCATG